>JBDSBN010000382.1:0-13382 GCA_039921585.1 Ginsengibacter sp.
AGAAAAGTAGTTACGGGCAAATGCTCATCATGGCTGGTGCCGGTGATATTGATAAATTAGTTGAACCAATAAAAGAAATAATTCTCGCATAGAATGGCGAAAAACAAACGATATAGTATAAAAAAAATAATGACTGCCTCAGTATGGTTAATACTGGGTGTAGGTGTTATTGTATTGCTTGTTGCAGCTATCCGTAAAAAGGATACACAATCTCTTAAGAAAGTAGAGATTTCAATTACCGGAGTTCAGAATCATTATTTTATTGATAAAAAAGATATTAAGAGGATCCTGAAAAGAGTACATAAAAATTCATTGGATAATGCCGTGATGAGTTCGTTGGATTTGGTTTCCATGGAAAAAGAATTGCAAAAAGAAAAATGGATTAAAAAGGCTGAATTGTTTGTAGATAATAATCATGTTTTGCAGGTGAAGGTGATTGAAAGGGAGCCGGTTGCCAGAGTGTTTACAACTACAGGAGCCTCATTTTATCTGGATAGTTCTTTAATGAGATTGCCTCTGAGCACAAAGTTTTCTGCAAGGCTGCCTGTTTTTACAAGTTTCCCTACAGATGTGCTTGTATTAACAAAAGGGGATAGTATTCTATTAAATGATATTAAAGAGTTAAGTGGGTTTATAGAAAATGATGAATTCTGGATGGCTCAGATCGATCAAATAGATATTACACCAGGCCGAACCTTCGAATTGATTCCGAAAGTAGGTAACCAAATCATCAGATTTGGAGATATGAATAATTATAAAGAAAAGTTCAATAACCTGTTGGCTTTTTACAAACATGTACAGGTAAAAGCCGGGTGGAACAGATACTCCGTAATTGATGTGCAATACAAAAATCAGGTAGTAGCAGTTCAAAGAGATGCGAAAGAGATTAAAGCGGATTCTGTGCGGGCGATTCAGATAATGAAAAACATTATAGCGGAAGCTCAAAAGAAAACAAATGACACAACCAATGTTCAATTAAAACATGAAAACGATCAAATAAATATTAATCAGTCTAGGGTCAGGGATGATATTCCGGAACAAAATGATGTGCCAGGCAGAACAACATCCAGAGAGCCGTCCAAGAGGAATGAAGCACCTGTGACTCCGGCGGCTGAACGAAGGGGTGCGACAGCGTCAACGCCTTCAAAACCCGTGGTGAAGAAAGAAATAAAACCTAAAACAACAGAATCTCCGAAAGCGGTAATGCCTGCACGAAGAGATGATAGATAAGAATAAAAACAGAAACTAGAAACATAAACAACTAAGCATAACACGAATGTCTTTTTAGGCCAGTAAAGTAAAAAGACGATTTTAAAACAACGCAAATTATGAATAACGAACAACCCATTATCGTAGGTCTCGACATTGGCACTACCAAGATTGCTGCAATTGCGGGGCGTAAGAATGAGTTTGGAAAACTGGAAATTCTGGGATTTGGCCGCGCTAATAGCAATGGCGTACAACATGGAATGGTGCTGAATATTGATCAGACTATCAAGGCCATTCAAACAGCTCTGGAAAACTGCTATGCAAGTAACCCCAATCTTCCAATAAGTGAAGTATATGTGGGAATCGCAGGGCATCATATCAAGAGTTTGCAAACCCTTGGTGATATTGTAAGACAGAATACAGATAATGAGATCATGCAATTGGAAATTGATCAATTGATCAATGATCAATATAAAACCTACATACCGGCAGGAGATCAAATCATCGATGTAATTCCTCAGGAATTCACAGTAGATAATTTTCAAAATATCCCGGATCCAATTGGATATAGCGGTGTGAAAATCGGAGCGAATTTTCATATTATAACCGGCGATAAAAATGCCATAAGAAATATTAATCGCAGTGTTGAAAAAGCAGGATTAACGATCAAGGATCTCGTATTGCAACCATTAGCTTCTGCTGCCGCAGTCATGTGCGAACATGATCTGGAAGCGGGCGTGGCTATAGTAGATATTGGTGGTGGAACCACAGATCTGGCTGTTTTTTATGAAGGCATATTAAAACATACAGCCGTCATTCCTTTCGGAGGTGAAAATATTACCAATGATATTAAAACAGGTCTGGGAGTTTTAAAAACACAGGCGGAGCAAATGAAGGTGCAATTCGGAAGCGCACTGGCAGACGAGGCGAAATCAAATACATTTATTACCATTCCCGGATTACGTGGTATGGCTCCAAAAGAAATCAGCGTAAAAAATCTCGCTGCAATAATTCAGGCAAGAATGAGTGAGATTATGGATTTTGTTTCTTACCATTTAAAGCAAATCGGACTCGATACAAGAATGCTTAATGGCGGGATTATTCTTACCGGCGGTGGTTCTCAATTAAAACATCTGATTCAATTAACCGAATATGTTACCGGTTTAAATGCTCGGATTGGATTTCCAAACGAACATCTTGCTCCAGGGCATATTGAAGAATTGGCAAAACCAATGTATGCAACCTGTCTTGGTTTAATATTAAAGGGGTATAATGATTATGAGAATAAGAAGAAACAGTTCGATCTGGATTTTGTGAAATTAAATACTTCAGCCGTATTAAGGGATGAAGTGCCGGAGGAAATTGAAGAGGAAAATGAACTGAAAGGAGAGAATTCTATCAAACCAAGAAAGACATTAAAAAGTTTTTTGGATTCCTGCAAAAACGGATTGATCGAGATGTTCCAGGATGAGGGAGATTCGGAGTTGTAAACAATAGACTTTTGCCCAAAAAGGCAAAGCAGGAAAAATAAGGAAACTACTAAACAAAAAACAAACAATAAACATAAAACACCCTTATATGTTAACCTATAAACGCAAGGGATCATTTTTAACTTTAAAAACAACAACCCTTCGGGGATAAAGGAGGTACCTTACAATGATACAATTTGATCTACCAAAAGAACAATCATCCATACTGAAAGTAATCGGTATTGGGGGTGGGGGCAGCAACGCTGTCAACCATATGTACAGTCAAAATATTGATGGTGTTAACTTCATCATTTGTAATACAGATGCTCAGGCAATCGCAACCAGTGAAGTTCCCAATAAGATTCAGCTTGGCCCACAACTGACACAAGGTTTAGGCGCAGGTGCGAATCCGCAAATAGGCAGGGAAGCTACACAGGAGAGCCTGGAGGAAATCAAACGCATTCTGGAAGTAAACACCAAGATGGCTTTTATAACAGCCGGTATGGGTGGCGGAACCGGAACAGGAGGCGCTCCCATCATTGCTAAAATCTGTAAAGATCTGGGCATACTTACGGTTGGAATTGTGACCACACCATTTGCTTATGAAGGCAAAAAAAGAATTGCGCAAGCAGAAGAAGGAATTAATAAATTAAAGGATCACGTAGATACATTGTTGGTTATCAGCAATGATAAATTACGTCATCAGTTTGGCAATCTGACAATGAAAGCAGCTTTTGCCAAAGCGGATAATGTATTAGCTACAGCAGCTAAATGTATTACTGATGTCATTAATAGTACCGGACAAATAAACGTGGATTTTGCGGACGTATGCACCGTAATGCGGAACGGAGGAGTAGCTATTTTAGGAAATGCAGAGTGCCAGGGAGATAATCGTGCTCAAAAAGCTATTGAAGAGGCATTAAATTCTCCTTTGTTGAATGATAATGATATCAGTGGAGCTAAATGGATTCTGATTAATATTAATTCCGCTGAAGGGGATCACGAATTCACCATGGATGAAGTAGAGATCATTCAAAATCACCTGTTAAGCAGAGCGGGGGAGAATTCTGATGTGATATTAGGATTAGGATACGACAATGCATTAGAAGACAGAATCGGCATCACATTAATAGCCACAGGTTTTGAACATAAAGAAATTTTTGAAAAAGATGTGGAACCTCAAAAAGAAGTAAAGAAGAAAGATGAGAAAATAGTAATCACGCTGGAACCTGAAGAGAAAAAGAATTCAAGTATGCCTTTATTCTTATTTGATGAAAAGCCGGTAGAGAATACATCATATCCTTTGCAGGGAGAAAAGAAAGCGGAAGATAACAGTGTGATGAAAATGATTAAAGAGGAAGATATCAGGCAATCGCTTGAAATGGATAATGCATCTCAAAATCAAATGGCACCTAAAATTGTCAATGTAAATCCTCCATCCAGCGTAAATTTACCATTTACGCCACGGGAAAATACTGTGGATAAATCGACTGTGGACAGAGTGTTTTTTGAATTATCTTCGGATTCTGACATCCCTGCCAAACCTACTACAAATCAGCTGAGAGCTGACAATCCAACAAACGAACAAAACGAGTTTTTTAATAAAAATGCTAGCGCATCCGCCACATCAGGTGGGTATTTGGCAAAGCCTTCGCAGATATACGCTGAGGACAAGCCTGAAACCAAATCCAAAACTGTTGATAAACCTACACCTTTGCAACAATCAAAGCAGGAAGATCATCCTGAAGTTGAATTGCGATTGGTAACAAAAAAAGACCATGAAGCGGTGGAGGATAAGCAGGAAGAGAAAGTACACCAAACAATGCCAATCATGATGTCGTCTGTTGAGGAACCGCCAACGGTGGACGAAGCAGCCGATTATAAGCGCCGGGCTATGGAACGCATTGCTAAGTTGAGAAATTTATCTTTTAACGTAAATGCTGCGGATCCTAACAATGAGTTTGAGTCTGTTCCAGCATATCTCCGCCGCAACATGGAATTACACAGTTCCATTGCCAATGTGGAAAGCTTCTATTCAAATTATACAGTAAAATCAAATGATAAGGATCAGGCGGATATTGGTTCGCTCAATACTTTTTTAGAGGGTGATAAGCCTGATTAATGATATAAAGATTGTTGTTGTTTTTAACTATTGTTTTATGTTTAATACCCCGGAGAATGCTTATTCCGGGGTGTTTTTTTTAGTCGAACTCTATTTCTTTTTTTAGAATATTTTGAGCTGATGAAACCCCAATTTGCAATTGATTAATAAAAGTTTAGTTTTGCCGAATTACTGGAAATCCTCCATTTTACCTTATTCGAAATTAGCTTTACCGGCAAGCAGGGATTGATTGGTACGTCATCAGAGAGGAGGGATTTTGAAAAAAAGCCGATATCAATTATCAATGAATAAATACATCAACCTTTTTGATCTTAAACAGAAGGTTAATTACAAAACTGAAATTTTATCAGGACTCACGGTAGCTTTGGCCCTCGTGCCCGAAGCAGTGGCATTCGCTATGATCGCAGGTTTGCCTCCATTAACAGGGTTGTATGCTGCCTTTGTAATGGGGCTCGTTACATCTATTTTTGGGGGTCGCCCCGGAATGATTTCAGGTGCCACGGGAGCTGTTGCAATTGTGATTGTAGCTCTGGCAAAATCACATGGAATCGAGTATGTATTTGCGGCGGTTGTTCTGGCCGGCATCATTCAGATGATTGCAGGTTTGTTACGACTTGGTAAGCTTATTCGTCTTGTTCCTCAACCCGTGATCTACGGATTTTAAACGGTTTGGCAGTTATTATTTTTATGTCGCAGTTGGTTCAGTTTAAAGATGATTCTGGTAACTGGCTTCAGGGGCCACCTCTGTATATAGTTCTGGGTTTTGTATTGCTCACCATGTTAATCATTTGGGGGCTTCCTAAGGTGACAAAGGTTATTCCTGCCTCACTCGCTTCTATTCTTGTTGTTTTTGGGGTAGTTGCTTTTTTAGGAATCGATACCAAAACGGTAGGAGATTTAGCCTCCATTAAAGGGCAATTTCCTCCATTCCATATTCCGGCAATTCCTTTCAATTTAGAGACTCTCATTATTATTTTTCCTTACGCCGCAATTGTGGCTGCTGTAGGTTTAATTGAAAGTTTATTGACTTTAAATATTGTGGATGAAATAACAGAAACAAGAGGTAGAGGAAATAAGGAAGCAATTGCACAGGGGTCAGCCAATATCTTATCCGGGTTTTTTTCCGGGATGGGTGGTTGTGCCATGATAGGTCAGAGTTTGATCAACGTGTCTAATGGTGCACGGGCAAGATTGTCCGGTATTGTAGCGGCAGTTATGTTGTTGGTATTTGTGATGTTTGGCTCGTCACTAATTGAAAAAGTTCCCATGGCTGCACTAACCGGATTAATGATCATGGTATCCATTGGAACCTTTGAATGGGCAAGTTTTAAGGTGATTAATAAAATGCCGAAGTCAGATATATTCGTCATGGTTTTAGTTACCCTCGTGACCATCTTTTTACACAATCTTGCCTTAGCAGTTATTGTAGGAGTTATTATCGCCGCTCTTGTTTTTGCCTGGGATAGCGCAAAGCGCATCCGTGCAAGAAAACATATCGACGAACATGGAGTGAAACATTATGAAATATATGGTCCTTTATTCTTTGGTTCCATCACTGCTTTTAATGAAAAGTTTGATGTGTTAAATGATCCGGAACAAGTTGTAATCAATTTTTCGGAAAGCAGGGTAGCAGATATGTCAGCTATAGAAGCATTGAATAAATTAACGGTGCGCTATCAAAAAGCGGGTAAGAAAGTTCATCTGAAACATTTAAGTCAGGATTGTATTAAATTATTAAAAAATGCAGAAGCTATTATTGATGTAAATGTGCTGGAAGATCCAACCTATAAGGTTGCAGTGGATATGAAAGACATTAGTTAATGTATCATTTTATTTATGCGCATTGATGATTTAATTTATTTGGTCAGGACAATTTTATGGAAAAAACTGCTTGATCTGCCTTAAAGATTTCTCGCCTCATTTGCTGGGTCATATAAATTCTTTAAGTTGAGTATATTAGAGTATTCATAATGTTGTTTTTTGATAAATAAAAAGATGTGCAACGTGGAACTGAAAATCATTGAAGCATCAAATTGTTCAAAAATGAAACGTAATAATAAAAGCCATTTCACTGCAGAATAACCCCATTATTTGCATTCAATGGTTTCAAAATAGAATCATATGCCTAAGTCGTTGTTTTTTTTTATTCTGGTATTTGCCCTTGTGGGATTGAATTGCAAATCATCAGAATTTAAAAGTCCGACCATTCAAATCAAAACTATTTTCGGAGATATTTATGTAGAACTTTATCCGGATAAAGCACCTAAAACAGTCGCTGGTTTTTTGTCTTATGTAGATTCAGGATATTTTAAAGAGACAAGTTTTTATCGGGAGCTTAAAAAAGAAGATCAACCTACAAACGCCTTTAAGTCAGAAATAATACAAGGAGGATTATGGAAATCTAATTTGGAAAAGCAACAAACAATTCCGGGAATTCCTCATGAAAGTACCAAAGAAACAGGGCTGCTTCATAAGGCTGGAATAATATCACTCGCACGTTCTGAACCTGGAACAGCAAGCACTGAGTTTTTTATTTGTTTAACGGATTTGCCTGTGTACGATTATGGTGGAGGAGCAAGCCCGGAAGAAGAGAGACTCGGATTTTCTGCCTTCGGAAAAGTAGTAAAAGGATTTGATGTCATTAAGCAGATTTATGCTCAACCGGATTTACAAACACATTTTAAAACACCTGTTCGCATTTTTAATATTGTAAGAGCCCGATGATTTTTTGAAAGCAATGGAATGGATTATAAATACCCTGAAAATTAAAATGCTTGCGTATTTGTTCAATCCTTATAAATTTGCAGGTTGAATTATGGTTGTGGCAATATAGGTGAAATGCCAAATCGTATTTAAAATAAAAATACTTACGTGCAAATTAATGTAAAAAAAGCAACGCCGGTGGGTTTGGTCATCGCCCTCGGAATTGTTTATGGCGATCTTGGTACATCTCCGTTATATGTGTTTAACGCAATAATACGAGACAAGATCATTTCAGAAACGCTTATTTTGGGAGGACTATCTTGTATAATCTGGACACTCACTTTACAGACTACTCTTAAATATATTATTCTTACACTACAGGCTGATAATAACGGAGAGGGAGGAATCTTTTCTTTGTACGCCCTGATTCGGCGACAAAAGAAATGGCTTGTGTTTCCGGCAATGATAGGTGGTGCAGCCGTATTGGCGGATGGGATTATAACTCCATCCATTACCGTAACTTCTGCTATTGAAGGGTTACGGCAGATTCCTGTATTTAGTACGATCAGTGGCGATACGATCGTTTATATTGTCGTTGGGATTCTGATTTTGTTGTTTTTTTCTCAGCAATTCGGTACTGCTTCTATTGGTAAAATGTTTGGACCAATTATGTTTTTTTGGTTCCTGATGCTGGCCATTTTAGGATCCATGCATTTATTCGACTATCTATCGATCTTCAAAGCATTAAATCCATGGTACGGCATTAAATTGCTGACTGTATATCCAAACGGGTTCTGGATTTTAGGAGCTGTATTTCTCTGTACCACTGGAGCGGAAGCACTTTATAGTGATTTGGGTCATTGCGGTAGAAAAAATATTCGTATTTCCTGGATATATGTAAAGGTTGCTCTGATCATAAATTACCTGGGACAAGGAGCCTGGTTATTAGCTGAACACTCCGGGGAAATATTTACCAAAGATATTATTGATAGTGGTTTCAATCCGTTTTATGGCATCATGCCGGAAGGATTTAAAATGTTTGGAATTGTGATAGCCACTATTGCAGCTATTATTGCCAGTCAGGCGCTGATAAGCGGATCTTTTACCTTGATTAGTGAAAGTATGCGTTTAAATCTTTGGCCAAAAATGAAGGTGAATTTTCCGACGGAAGAAAGAGGTCAGTTATACATACCCGGAATTAATACGCTCCTTCTGGTAGGCTGTGTGGGAATCACCCTTTATTTCCGGACTTCTTCAAATATGGAAGCAGCGTATGGATTAGCCATTACACTTTGTATGCTTGCTACATCTATTTTGTTTGCAAACTATTTGGTCAGCAGACGTACACCTAAAATACTTATTTACCTGTATCTGGCTGTCTATATATCCATAGAAATTAGTTTCCTTGTTGCCAATTTAGAAAAATTTCCACATGGTGGATTTGTTACGTTAATAGTGGGCGGCGGATTATTTACCGTTATGTATGTTTGGTTCAGAGCCAGGAAAATCAAAAACAGGTATATAGAATTTGTTCGGCTGGAAGAATATCTGCCGGCAATTCAGGAATTAAGTAATGATCTGACGATACCCAAATACGCCACTCATCTTGTATATCTTACAAGTGCAAATAATCCGAAAGAAATTGAACATAAAATCATTTATTCCATTTTAAACCGTAAACCAAAAAGAGCAGATATTTATTGGTTTGTGCATGTAGACACGCAAGATGATCCCTACACAGCAGATTACAGCGTGGATGCGATTATACCGAATGAGGTGATCCGAATCGAAATTAAGCTGGGTTTTAGAATGGAACAGCGCATTAATCTGATGTTTAAAAAGGTAGTTCAGGAGATGGTTGCAAATAAAGAAGTGAACGTCCTCAGTCGCTACGAAAGCCTTCAGAGAAATAATGTAGTAGGCGATTTTCAATTTATCGTCATGGAGAAATTTCTTTCACAGGATAATGAATTGCCCATTTTTGAACGAATGGTCATGAAACTATATTTCTGGTTTAAGAAAATAAGTTTATCTGAAGAGCGGGGATTCGGTTTGGAGCAAAGCAATGTGACCGTAGAGAAATTTCCTTTAGTAGTTGCGCCCGTCCGGAAATTAAAATTGAAAAGAATATTTCCGGAGGAAGGAAATGAATTTTAAAAAAAAGTGGGCATATCAACCCGATAAAATTTAATGCATCAATCAGAAGGATTATTGGTTTAAATATTGACAATTAGCAATTCAATTTTAATTGTTTTAATTTGGTGATTCGTATAATAAGCTTACTTATGAATTCACGTTCAATTAAAGAATTGTATTAATAGTGACAACTACTCTGATTTATATTTTGCTTGGTTACACCTTCCTAATGGTGCTTGTATACCTTGTACAAGAGCGGTTTATTTTTAAACCTGAAAAACTAAGTGCTGATTTTATTTATAAATATGATGTGCCATTTAAGGAGTTGTTTTTTGAAGTGGCTCCCGGCGTTACCATAAATGGGTTACATTTTTTTACAAATAATCCAAAAGGGTTAATTCTCTATTTTCATGGTAATTCACGAAGCATAAAAGGCTGGGCAAAATATGCAAAAGATTTTTCAAGATATAATTATGATGTGGTCTTAGTTGATTACCGGGGATTTGGTAAAAGTACCGGTCGTAAAAGTGAAAAAGCAATGCTCAATGACATGCAGGTAGTGTACGACACGCTGGCTGTGCAATATCATGAGCACCATATCCTGGTTTACGGTAGAAGTTTGGGAAGTGGTTTTGCGACAAAAATTGCCAGTGAAAACTCTCCCAGATATTTAATTCTGGATGCTCCTTATTACAGTTTTGCCCGGGTAGTGCAACGGTTTGTTCCAATTTTGCCTATGAAATATGTTTTGCGTTATCAGCTAAGAACGGATAAATGGATTAGAAAGGTGAACTGTCATACATATATTATTCATGGTTCAAAAGATTGGCTGATTCCAATAAAACATAGTGTGCAATTGCAAAAACTAAATCCAAATAAAATTACGCTGATTGAAATTGAGGGTGGCGGACATAATAACCTGCCTACATTTCCTGAATACCATAATTTCGTCCGGGATATTCTGAGCGTCTAGTTACTGACTTTAGCGAAATAAATTTGCAGAACAAACCAGATCATTAACTGATCTAAAGATTGACCATTTTACAATATTAAAATCACCCTTACATTTAGAAATAAAAAAGTAGAATTTATATATGCAAGAAGTAAAATCACATCAGGAAGAAGAATTGCACGAGGAACCCTACAAGGTTTCCACCAGAAGAAAAATTGCCAGGTGGGTTACTGGTGTTATACTTCTATATGGTTTTATTGGTTATTTGCTGTATACTTTTCAGGAAAAATTCCTTTTTCACCCGGAACCTTTACCATCAGATTATACCTTTCAATTTGATGACCCCTTTAATGAGATATTCATTGCAATCAATTCGCGGGATACGCTGCATATGATACAGTTTTTGCCAAAAGACACTTCTATGAAAAAAGGAGTGATTATCTATTTCCATGGTAATAGAGATAATGTAAACAGGTATGCGAAATATGCTTCTCTTTTTACAAATAAAGGCTATGAAGTTTGGATGCCGGATTATCCAGGATTTGGCAAATCCATTGGAGAGATTTCGGAAAAATTGATGAATACAGAAGCAATGGAAGTTTATAAACTAGCACGCAGTAATTTTTCTGCAGATAGCATTATAATTTATGGTAAATCCCTGGGTACAGGCCTCGCATCTTTTGTTGCTTCTGAAAGAGATTGCAAACGACTAATATTAGAAACTCCTTATTATAGCATCCCTTCTCTTATTGGAAGTTATGCCCCCATATACCCTACAGAATGGATGTCCCATTATAAATTCCCAACCGGTGAATATTTGAAAACAGTCAAAGAACCAATTACCATTTTTCAGGGAACATCGGATAGAGTGGTTTTTTACAAAAATGCTGCAAAATTAAAACAGGTTCTAAAATCAGGAGATGAGTTTATTACTATCGAAAACGGGGGACATAATAATTTAGCGGAGTATCCACAGTACAAACAAACGATGGATTCCCTTATTCAATAGGTAATTTAAACTTTTTTATTTCCAAAGGTTTTATTCAAAAAAGTCAGATGTTTTTGCCTAAAAAATTTATCAAGATTCGGTTAATTTGACTTCTTTGTCCGTAACTGATAGCTTGTATTTTACACCTACTTTCAATGCATAGTTTTCTTTATCATGACTGACCGGAAAATTAAAACAAACCGGAAATTTATAATCTTTCACAATTTCCTTAATCACTTCCTCTGTAGTTTGGCCAAAAGGGATGGTGGTGTCTTTCATTTCAGTAAAACCTCCAACGATTAATCCTTTTAAATGATCCAGTTTGCCAGTGCGTTGTAGATGTCGCATCATTCGATCCACATTGTAAATATATTCTCCCAAGTCTTCCATAAAGAGAATCTTGTTTTTGGTTTTGATATCACTTGGAGTTCCAATCAAATTTACAAGTAAGGAAAGGTTTCCTCCAACCAAGACACCGCTGCCTTTTCCATTTTGATTAAACGGATGGATAGGTGCAATATATTTTGCCTTTTGTCCGCTCAAAGCTGCCCGCAGACTTTGAATAAATTCATTTTTATATTCTTCTTCATTAAATGCTGCCGACATAGGCGCATGAAGTGATGCTGTCTTATAATTGGAAAAAAGATGACTATGTAAAACTGTAATGTCGCTGAACCCGATAATCCATTTAGGATGCTGATTAAATTTTTTAAAATTGAGTTTGTCAATAATTCTTCCCGTGCCATATCCACCACGAACGCACAAGATGGCATGAATGTTTTTATCATCCATCATATGCTGCAGATCATTCAGTCTTTCTTCATCTGTCCCTGAAAAATAATGAAACTGATGTCCGGGTGTTTTGCCTACCTGCACTTTAAATCCCCATTGCTGAAGAATTTCAATAGAGGTTGCGTAATCTTCTTGCGGCATATAACCGGCTGGAGATACTAATCCGATGGTGTCACCAGGTTTTAAATAAGGAGGAATAATTGTCATTTTATTTAATTCGATTTTGAATTTTAGGTTTCGGGTTTCAGTTTCAGGATTCTAGTTTCAGATTCCAGATTTGAAAAGTAGTTGCTAATTATGTAATTAATTTATCATACCATTTCTGTCAGGCTTACTTTTTCTTTTCCAACATTTAATTCATGTATTATCCCACATTTAATAGCATAATTTTCCTTCACGTGCCCTACAGGAAAATCAAAACAAACAGGATAGTTATATTCTTTTACTTTCTCCAGCACAAGTTCATACAATGATTTTCCAAATTCATCTCCTGGGTTATCGGGTTTAATCCGAAAACTTCCAATGATTAACCCTTTAAGTTTTTTGAGTTTTCCGCTTCTTTTTAAATTCCAAAGCATGCCGTCAATTTTGTAAAGGTATTCTCCCACATCCTCAATAAATAATATTTTTCCGGAGGTATCTACATCCGAAATGCTTCCGCAAAGATTATCTATCAGCGATAAATTTCCGCCGATAACTGTCCCTGTTGCCTTTCCATGGCGGTTGTGCATCGTTACAGGTGATGAATACTCCATACGTATTCCAGTCAAACATTTTCTGATAGAGTCGATGGTTTTAATTTGTATTTCATCTGCTTTAGAAAAATCATCCGGGAAACTAATACACATTTTTGAATGAATCGTTGGAATTCCATAATTCCGGTTTATGTGCAGATGAAAAACAGTGGCGTCACTAAATCCGATGATCCACTTTGGGTGCTGAATAAATTTAGTAAAATCAATTTTATCTATAATTCTAACAGCTCCATAACCACCCCGACCGAACATAATA
>JBDSBN010000383.1:0-12881 GCA_039921585.1 Ginsengibacter sp.
GAGATCCATCCACAAGGGGCTAAAAATGAAGCTTTACAAATCATTTCAGCAGTTTTACTCACTAAAGAACTGATCACTATCCATAATATCCCAGACATCATTGATGTCAATCTTCAAATAGAATTGCTGGAAGATATGGGGGTAAAGGTGAACAGGATCAATGCACATACCTGCACCTTTCAGGCAGATGATATTAAAGCAGATTATATAACCTTTCCGGAATTTAAGAAAAAAATGGGGATGCTCCGGGGTAGTGTCATGCTTGCCGGGCCTATGCTTGGAAGATTTAAAAAAGCATTTGTACCAAAACCGGGTGGTGATAAGATTGGGAGCAGAAGATTGGATACCCATATTCTGGGCTTAAAACAATTGGGAGCTCACTTTGATTTTGATGAAACCAATTCCTTTTTTAAATTATATTCAGATCAACTAAAAGGCACCTCATTAATCTTAAATGAACCGAGTGTAACAGGTACGGCGAATTTATTAATGGCGGCTGTATTAGCAGAGGGAACCACCACTATATATAACGCTGCCTGCGAACCTTACATCCAACAGCTTTGTAAGATGCTAAATAGCATGGGTGCGGATATTTCCGGCATTTCCAGTAATTTATTAACCATAAATGGAGTTTCTAAATTAGGAGGAACTACGCATCATATATTGCCCGATATGATAGAAGTAGGCTCTTTTATTGGACTGGCAGCAATGACTCAAAGTGATCTCATTATTAAAAATGCAGGCATCGAAAACCTGGGCGTTATTCCGGCAAGATTTAAACAATTAGGTATTTCCATGAATTTTATCGGGGATGATATTCACATACCCGAGCAGGATATTTATGAAATTGAAACAAATCTGGATAGCAGTATGCTCACCATTTCTGACCATCCATGGCCCGGACTTACTCCGGATCTTTTAAGCATTATTTTGGTCGTGGCAACACAGGCTCGTGGAAGTGTTTTAATTCACCAAAAAATGTTTGAAAGCCGGCTGTTTTTTGTAGATAAAATTATAGAAATGGGCGCCAGAATTGTTTTATGCGACCCACACAGAGCAGTTGTTGTAGGCTTGGAAAGAAAAAGACCTTTGCGTGGAATCTCCATGAGTAGTCCGGATATCAGAGCCGGCGTATCTCTTTTGATTGCTGCTTTAAGCGCCGAAGGCACCAGCACTATTAAAAATATCGAACAAATAGATCGTGGCTATCAAAACATCGATACAAGATTAAGAGCTCTTGGAGCAGACTTACAAAGAATTCATTAGATTTAATCATATAAACCAGACCCTATAATTAACGGATGGAAAAACAGTATAACAAAATTGTCCTGATTACCGCACCATCAGGTTCAGGCAAAACGTCGATCGTAAAATACCTGATGAGCCGGATGCCGGAACTTGCATTTTCAATTTCAGCAACGACCAGACCTATTCGAAAAAATGAGAAAGATGGTTCGGATTATTACTTTATTTCTGAGGAAGATTTCAAAAAGAAAATCCATGATAAAGAATTTCTTGAATGGGAGATGGTATATGAAGGGAAATATTACGGAACCCTTAAATCTGAAATATCCCGTATCTGGAAGGAAAATAAAGTACCCGTATTAGATATTGATGTGCAGGGAGCCATTCACGTTCAGCAGCAATATCCAATCAACACCATATCACTTTTTATACAGGCACCTTCATTAGAAGATCTGAAATTAAGGCTCGAAAAAAGAGGATCAGAAACAGAAGAATCACTGAAAGCCAGATTGGATAAATCTTCCTTTGAAATGTCCTTTAAAAACCATTTTGAAAATATTGTGGTCAATAAGGATTTTGATGTAGCTTGTAAAGAAGCGGAAAATATTATATCTGAATTTTTAAAAAAATAAAGAATTTAGGTTCATTTGCATTTAAAACATTGTTCTATGGACTGGACATCTATAATCGTACTTTCTGTCACACTTCTTATGATTGGTTATATTTACGGGATTGAAAATGCATTCATTTCAGCCAGTAAATTATCTATAGAATTAAGAAAAAAACAAGGATTATATAGTGGCAGGGTATGGGCTGGCTTTCTGGAAAAATCCGGCAGTTTTATGGGAACTGTTCTTCTTGTTTTCAATACTCTACTTGTCATTTACGGTTTACTTTGGAGTAAAATCGTCAGCAGCATCCATAAATATTGGGGTATAGATGAAAATATCTATCTGGAACTTGGTGTCACGACCATTATTTCAACCCTTCTCTTAATATTGATTGTATTTCTTTTCAGAGCGGTATTTAAAGGAAAAAGTAATTCAATTACTCAATCAGGGGTTTTCTCTTTCTTTATAGATACTTTATATTCTGCCTTTAGTTGGTTGGGAGTCTATTTTGTGAACATCTCCGAATGGATTATTAAATACCTGTTTAATGTAAAAGTACAAAACAGAAACGCGCTATTTAAGAAAGAGGATGTAAACCATTATATCCAACAGTTGAAAATGAGTGACACAGAGGAGTCCAATGAAATGAACAATATGATTTTCGAAAATGTACTTTCTCTTTCTGAAAAAAGAATCAGAGAATGCCTGATCCCAAGAAAAGAAATTGTGGCAATAGATATTAAATCGTCCATGGAAGAAATAACCGCACTTTTCATAAAAACAAAATTGAGCAAACTGGTCGTGTATGATACCACTATTGACAATATTCAAGGGTATATCCACCAATTAGACCTTATGAAAAACCCTAAAACTGTTCAGGAAGTTTTATTGCCCATACCCGTTATACCTGAGAGTATGAAGGCTACGGATCTGATAAATAAATTTACCAAACAGCGAAAAAGTATAGCCTGGGTTATTGATGAATTTGGAGGTACGGAAGGGATCGTCACCATGGAAGATGTTTTAGAAGAAATATTCGGAGACATCTACGATGAATACGATATTCGCGAAGAGCTGCTCGACAAACAGATTGCTCCCAAAGAATATATTTTTAGTGGCCGGCAGGAATTGAATTATTTGATGGAGAAATACAAATTAAATTTTCGAAAACTCGAAGAAATAGACACCTTATCCGGTTATATTATCAATCAGCATGAATCTATTCCCCGCCAGAAAGACCGCATTATCATTGATGACTATCAGTTTGATATTTTAAGTGTGAGTGATACACGGATAGATATGGTTAAAATGAAGATTCTCAGATAATGTAATTTTGGAACAACGCAATTAATATCCTATAAGTGGTGTAGCCAAAAAGCGTTATAATTGAAATTTACCTTAAAAAAATGATGCATCAGCAAATGGAACAATCGTATCGAAAAAAAGAAGAACCGGATTGGTTTGCTTCTGACTTAATTTTTAATTCTATTTACCCCCGACATATTCAGGAAGCTGCTCAAAAACATTGGACCCCAATAGAAGTGGCTATCAGTGTGGCAAACTACCTGTCAGCATCTCCGGGTATGAAAATTTTGGACATTGGCAGCGGTTCGGGAAAGTTTTGTTTTACAGCTGCAAACTATCATCGGGATGCCCATTTCTACGGCGTTGAGCAACGTAAAGAATTGGTAGACCTATGTGATGATTTAAAGGAACAGCTCCAATTATCGAATGTTACTTTTATTAATCAAAATATAACCGATATCAACTTTAGCGATTATGATCATTTCTATTTTTATAATAGTTTCTATGAAAACATTGACGGAACACAAAAGATAGATTACACCGTTCCATATTCCGAAAAGCTTTATGATTACTACAATCTGTATGTCTACAAACAGTTGAAAAAATTACCGGCCGGGACAAAAATTGCCACCTTCCATAGTTTTGGAAATGAAATCCCTCCCGGATACGAAGTGGTTCATACCAGTTTTGGAAATTACCTGCAATTTTGGGTGAAGTTGTAAATGACTATTATCAGCATCTATACAGAAGCTTTCATTACAATTCAACGGGGGCATGGGAAGAATAAAATTTGAGTTGGATTAAAATATTAGAGCAATCCAAAAATAAACGCATTACTCTCTTAAAGCAACAAAAAA
The DNA here is from genome assembly GCA_039921585.1 of Ginsengibacter sp. Classification (GTDB taxonomy): domain Bacteria; phylum Bacteroidota; class Bacteroidia; order Chitinophagales; family Chitinophagaceae; genus Ginsengibacter. The sequence goes on from JBDSBN010000383.1 coordinate 4,019, forward strand.
AGAAGGCCCCTGTAGAAACAGGGGCCGTTTACCAAAACTAACTGCTTATGAGAAATTTGAAATGTAATGTTTGTATTTTGTTCTAGACTATAATAATCCAAACCTCATGCCAAAAACAATGATTCAGTTGTTAAAGAATCCATTAAAAAACCAGTCCTACATTGTAATTAGCTATCCAATTACCTTCTTTTCCGATATTGTTAGATTTAATGCAATCCAAAGGAATTGTTTTAAACTTCATTTAAAAATCGACAGAAATATTGGCTTGGTTTAAAAATTATGAATTTTACGATTTTGTTCAAAAAAAAACGCCTTAAAGGCGTTAATTATTTGTTATTCGTGATGTGCTAATTTTTCCGCATTCTCTGCAAATTGTAGCGCATCTATAAACTCCTGTATTTCCCCACCAAGCACATTATCCAAATTATACAAGGTTAATCCTATCCGGTGATCGGTAACTCTTCCTTGCGGAAAGTTATATGTCCTGATCTTCGCAGAACGATCTCCCGAACTAACGAGACTCTTTCTGTGTTTCGAAATTTCTTCTTCCTGCTTTCTCACTTCATCTTCATAAAGCTTCGTCCGTAGCATACCCATCGCCTTTTCCCGATTTCCCAACTGACTCCGTTCCGTCTGACATATAATCACAATTCCCGTAGGAATATGTGTCAACATGACTTTCGTTTCTACTTTATTTACGTTCTGTCCACCTGCACCACCACTTCTGGCGGTTTCCATTTTCACATCACTTTCTCTTAATTCCACATCCACTTCCTGTGCTTCAGGCATAGCCGCCACAGTAGCAGCACTTGTATGCACCCGTCCACTACCCTCAGTATCGGGCACACGTTGCACGCGATGTACCCCGCTTTCAAATTTTAAAGTACCATATACATCATCTCCCGTCACTTCCAACTGCACTTCCTTATAACCACCCATAGTACCCTCATTTTCGCTCAATATAGCAGTCTTCCATCCTCTTTCTTCAGCATATTTAAGATACATCCGCAACAAATCCCCGGCAAAAAGAGAGGCTTCATCTCCTCCGGTTCCGGCTCTTATTTCAAGAATACAATTTTTCTCATCTTGTGGGTCTTTAGGAATCAACATATTACGAATTGATTTCTCCACATTTTCCTTCAGCTCCTGGAGCTGAGGTAATTCTTCTTTCGCTAAATCCCTCATTTCTTCATCATCACTATTGAGCACTTCTTTATTAAAATTGATGTCTTCAATTAGTTTAATATACTCTTTCCGTGCATTAACAACCTTCTCCAGGCTTCTATATTCTTTGCTAAGAGCCTTATATTTATTATTATCGCTCACTATCTCAGGATTAGATAGTGCAACTCCCACTTCCTCAAATCGGGCCTTTATAGCTTCCAGTTTATCCAGCATACATTTATATATTATATTGATTTTTAATTGGGTATTTCTATTTGAATTTGTGGAAATTTTTACCCTCTGTTCCCAATCCGTTGCAAAAATAACCTAAAACAGATTTACGAAAATATAAAATTAGAGCATCTCTAATTATATCCAATTCTCCCATTTTCTTTATCGGATAATTTCCTGAAGAATATCCAATGTCTTCATTTTTCCAAAATCAGGAATATTCCATGAATAATAATTTTCCAATTCTTTTAATAAGGCCAATCTGACATTCCCATTCATTCTTATTTCGCTCAGATCTTTTGGATGAATAACCCTGGACAATTCAGACAAATAATAACTTAAATCGCTGCTGATGAAATCAGGACCGGCCAAACTTTCCGATGTGAACTTTCCTTCTCTGATATCAAAATAATTATTTTGCTCTGAATAATTATTTTGTAATTGAAATCCAAAAAAATAAGACAAATGAAGCGCAAAATAAAGTGGAAAATTTGCCATAATATTTTTGGGTGCTTTATCCATTTGAATAAAGGCGTCCTCACAAAACATAAATAAATCTTGATTGGGTTCCGGTTGTTTAAGACATTTATACAACAACTCGACCATATAAAGTGCCACTGAATTTTTTGCCACATCACTTAAGATGCTTTGATAAATGACACTCCATTTCACTTCTTTAATACTTTGAAGATTTTTAAGGTCATTATGATACACCTGCATCTCCAACAGGGAGGAAGGCTGATAAAAATGAGCTTTCACCGTTTTCTTTTGCGTCCGTGCCCCATTAATTAAATAAGATTGCACTCCGAATAGCTCAGTAAATACAGTCGAAATGATACTCGTCTCCCCATATTTAATAGTGCGTAGTACAATTCCATTGGTAGCGAAAATCATAATTTCAACATAATAAGGTTTAAAGATAAAACAAAGAATTCACCACTATTAAATTGAAATATTAAGATCGTTTAAAACGAATAAATTAAACATGGAAATATTTAAATCCTGACCTTCACATGTAAAGCCATTTTAAGGTATAATAAATTATTTATGCAACAACTTATTTTCTTTCTGATTCTTTTTCCTGGATTAATTACTGCCCAACAGGTTCCTCAACGGATACCCACCAAAATCACAACGGGCAATAGTGGTACCGGGGCAAATATTGATGTAAAATATCATCGGTTTGAATGGTCCCTAAACCCAAATGAGAAAAAAAATATTACAGGTAGTGTAACGACCTATTTTATTACTACCCAAGACAATGTAAAAACGATCAATTTCGATCTCAACAAAAATTCATTTAATAATAGTGCTCTAATTGTAAAATACCATGGGAAGCTTGTTTCCCATTCCTTTCCTTCCTTCGGAAATATGGATATTCTAAACATTACCCTTCCTAAAACATTACCCAGGAGCCGGTTGGATTCAATCACCATCTCCTACGCAGGAGCGCCACCAGGCGCGTTAGGGCAAGCAGAAGGATTTCAGCAAAAAGAAGTAAAAGGTAGCGGGACAAGTATGATCTACACTCTTTCTGAGTCCTATGAGGATAAAGACTGGTGGCCATGCAAATCAGACATGCAGGATAAAATCGATTCGGTCGATTTTATAATTACCACTCCGGTAGAGTTTAGAGCGGCTGCCAATGGAATACTGAAAAAAGAGATTACCTCAGGAGAAAACAAAACCTACTATTTCCAACATCGCTATCCCATTGCATCCTATCTGATTTCTGTGGCTGTGGCCAAATACAATGTGTTTGATCGGGGTACAGTTACTATTGGTGACACAGAAATGCCTATTGATTATTATATCACCATTGGAAGAGGGGAAAATCCGGTTCCTCAGTTAAATGCAATGGATTTTGTAAAGCTGGAACTCATTGCCTTTAGTGAAAAATTTGGTGACTATCCCTTTAAAAAAGAAAAATACGGGATGTATGAATTTGGGTGGAGTGGAGGAATGGAGCATCAAACTTTTTCTGCGATGAGTTGGCGTGCTATGTCCAATCCGGGAACAATTGCTCATGAACTGATGCATCAATGGTTTGGGAATAAAGTAACTTTTGCTACCTGGGAGCATTTATGGCTAGCTGAGGGATTTGCCCGCTATGGAGAAGTATTCGCTGGCGAACTTGTCCCTTCTTTAAATATAGACCCCGTGGCAAAACGTGCACAAATAAAGTCGGCCGCAAATGGAAAAACTCTCATGAATTATGAATGCATCATTCCCAAAAAATACATTGAAAATTCAAATACACTTTGGGGCAGTAGCTATGGATCTTCGGTTTATGAACGTGGTGCCATGGTGGTTTCCATGCTTCGTACACTCGTGGGTGATGAAACGTTTTATCAGGCATGTAGGAATTATTTAAATGATCCTGCTCTGGCATATGGAACGGCAGTAACGGATGATTTACAAGCACATTTTGAAAAAGTACTTGACGGATTTGATTTAACTCCCTTCTTTGATTCCTGGGTAAGAGGGAATGGATATCCTTCTTATTCAGGCTCGAATGCAATTAAATGGGCACCCACAGGTAATGGTCATATTAGTATTGAAATAACGGAACAGATTAAAAGCAACGGGTCAAATGTGGAATATTATTTCACACCTATCTCTCTCCGGGTTCAAGGCAGAGAAGGCGAGGATACTTTAATTGTGGTTTATGATCAAAGAGGAATGATCTCAAAAGCGGGAAATGGAATTGATCTGGCAAAAAGCAAAAAATTGCAGATTAACCTTGGCTTTGAACCTAAGGAGGTTACATTTGATCCGTACAGTCTGGGCCTTGCAAACGGAAGCGCTATTAGAATTGAAAATTGATCATACTTTAATAAATCCACCAGAAGGAGTCCTATTTCGTATCCAAATTAAAAGATCACCGGAAAAAATCAGAACGGACCGTTCCTAAATTGTAATTTGCACCCCATGCACAAACTAAAAAAATCACTGGGTCAACATTTTTTAAAAGATGAAAAGGTAATTCAAAGAATAACAGACACCTTACTGGAATTACCTTTCAAAAATCTTTTGGAAGTAGGTCCGGGTGGTGGCGCCCTAACAAAACATTTAGTAAAAATTAAAGACGTCCATTTTAAAGCAGTAGAGCTGGATGACGATAAAGTGTTGTATTTGCTAAAAACATTTCCATCCCTGGAAAACAACCTGGAAAACAAAAGTTTTTTAGAAATGGAGAGACCTTTTGATGAGCCTTTTACCATCATTGGAAATTTTCCATATAATATTTCTACGCAGATTTTATTTAAAATCTTGGAGTGGAAAGAATATGTGCCCGTAGTTATAGGTATGTTTCAAAAAGAAGTTGCCCAAAGGGCTGCTGCAAAAGAAGGAAGCAAAGTATATGGAGTTTTAAGCGTACTGATACAATATTACTATCATGTCGAGTATTTGTTTTCTGTAGGAAATGAATGTTTCACTCCACCCCCAAAAGTGCAAAGCGGAGTAATACGTTTAACCTCCAAAGAAAATTTGTATCCCGTAAAAAGTGATAAAGCTTTTAGGCTTCTTGTAAAAACAGCCTTCAATCAGCGCAGAAAAACTCTGCGAAATGGTTTAAAGAGCATTATGACAAAAGAAACTCTGGAGGATAAATTATTTGACCGCCGGGCAGAAACTCTTAGCGTGGAAGAATTCGCAGCCTTAACTTTTAAAATGCCATAACAAATTTGCATTTAGAAATCGTATCAGGAATTATCAGGAGAAGCGGAATAAATACGGGCATTTTGTGCTGCTCATTTCCTTGAAAATTCTAAGTTATTATTTCTTGTACCAGATCCAGTTTTGTACTAAAAACTCCCCGTCAAAATCCATATTCATTTATAATTTGTATCCTTGCACTTCTCAAAAAAAAGGAAGAAACCATGTTTCAAACGATTCACTTAAAAGATATTTCACCTGCACTGGCACAAAACTTTTTGCAGCATGCCATTGCACCCCGCCCCATCTGCTTTGCTTCCACAATAGATACTAAAGGAAATGTAAACCTGAGTCCGTTCAGTTTTTTCAACATGTTTAGTTCGAACCCTCCGATCGTCATTTTTTCACCGGCACGCAGAGTTAGAAATAACACCACAAAACACACCCTTGAAAATATAATGGAAGTACCGGAGGTAGTCATCAACATCGTGGATTATTCAATGGTTCAGCAGGTAAGTCTCAGCAGTTGCGAGTACCCAAAGGAAGCGGATGAATTTATAAAAGCAGGGTTTACCAAAGAACCTTCTCTTCATATAAAACCTTTTAGAGTAAAAGAAAGTCCGGTTCAATTAGAGTGCAAAGTGCTTGAAATAAAACCACTGGGTACAGAGGGAGGTGCCGGAAATTTAATTATAGCGGAGGTTATTGTTATGCATATTGACACGAACATTCTGGACGAAAACGGCAAAATAGACCAACAAAAACTGAACCTGGTAGCAAGATTAGGCAATAATTGGTACGCGAAGATTGGTCCGGAGAATTTATTTGAAGTGGAGAAACCAAATACCCTTTTGGGCATAGGAATCGATTCTCTTCCAACCTCCATAAAAAACAGCCGCATCCTCACCGGCAACCATTTAGGACAATTGGCAAATGTGCACGAAGAGCAACAGATTAATCCAGCCTTTGAGGATGATGACCTGAAAAATATCATTCAATATTTCTCTCTCAATCCGGATGAAATGGAAAAGGAGTTACACAAGTATGCAGCTAAGCTTTTAGATGATGGGAATGTGTCGGCAGCATGGCAAGTACTTCTGACCTCAGAATAAAATTCAGGATACAACAGTTTTCTTCTTATCGTAAAACTACGCACCTCACCGTAAATTCAATACTTAAACAATAGGGTATAAGTGCTCTTGCAGAAGGCTCTGTACGGCTGTACCTTTGTACCAGAAGTTGATTGATGTTCAACAAACATTAATCATATCCAAATATCCATTGAAAAGTAACCAATCCTTATATCCAAAGGAAATACCAATAATCCGATATCAGTCAACTTCTATTTTTGTTAATCTATTGCATTAGAAATATATTAATCCTTATGAAAACCGGCCTCCAAAAGGCTAATCCACTTATCCAAAGGAAAAACCAGACCCACAAGTCAAATTTTTAAAAAACTTCCGGAGAACTCTTCGGAAGTTTTTTAGTTAAGAATCATTCTATGATCCTAACAAAAGCATATTAGAATGAATTGGTTTGTAGAAATAATATCCAATTCATAAATGGCTATCGGATGTTAAGAATTGTCTCCTTCACTATTTAGTCTTTGTTTTTATCATGCCCATCTTCTTAAATCTCAGACTGAGAAAAATAGCAGAAATGGTGAGACCAATAATAAATCCCATCCAAATACCTACCGCCCCCATTTCAAAATTAAAAGCCATAACCCATCCCGCAGGGATCCCAATGATCCAATAAGCAATCGCAATAAAAACAGTAGGAACTTTTACATCTTTAATACCTCTTAAAAGACCGGCGCTAATAGCTTGTGTGCTGTCAGATATTTGGAAGATGGCTGCGAAAAGTAATAAATAAGAAGCCAGAGAAACCACTCTTATTTCATCATTGAAAAAATAAGGTAACTGATTTCGGAAAATAATAAATATCAATGCACACGTAGTACCGTATATTAAAGCCATAATAATGGTACTCTTACCTATATCGCTGATAGCATTGCGATCTCTGCGCCCAAAAGCATTGCTCGTACGAATAGAACCTGCCTGACTTAGCCCCATAGAAACCATAAAGGTTAATGAAGCTATCCCCAATGCAATTTGATGGGCAGCCTGCTCCACCGCACCTATTGTTCCAATCAATATACCTGAAATAGCAAAAGCACCCGCTTCCATTGTAATTTGAAAACTGCTTGGCAGACCAATATCCAATAATTCCTTTTGAGTTTTCCACCTAAGTTTCCAAACTCTTTTTCTAACAGCAATATATCTTCTGAAGGTATCGTGGTATAAAATAATTATTCCCAATACAATAAATATGACAGTACGGGTTATTAATGTTCCCCATCCGGCACCAACGAGCTCCATTCTTGGAAAACCCCAATTGCCATAAATGAATAACCAGTTTAAAAAGATATTCAGCGGAATCGCCCCTAAAGATAAAATCATGGCTGTTCTGGTAAATTCCAGGCCATCCGTAAATTGTTTCAAGGCTAAAAACAAGAGCATGGGAATAACTGACCAGCCCATGATCTGCATATAAGGTAATGCTAATTGAGCTACCTCCGGATCCTGATCCAGATGTAACAAAATATTTTTACCGAATTCAAGGCCTAATGCAATAATTACCGCAGAAAGAGCGCAGAGCCAAAATCCATTAAATAAATAATGACTAACCAGCCTTTTATCATTTCTTCCATGGGCCATGGACACCATTTGAGAAACAGAGATGGTAATTCCAATTCCAAAAACATAGGGAATATTCATCACACTCATAACCAACGCTCCTCCTGCAAGATGCTTATAACTTACAGCACCTACCATAGCAGTATCAATAATACCGAGTGACATCTGCGCCATCTCACCAATAATAATAGGGAAAGCCAGATTCAATGTTTTCCGTGCTTGTGTTATAAGCATTCTTTAGGTTATTTTTAAAAATCCTGCAAATTTAATGCAATTTAGGGCAGGGGTATTTAAAAGAATATTTTGCTTGGCAGGATTGAATAAACTATCGTTCTCTGACAGCCTTTCAGAAAAATTTCAGACGAAAGGATGGTCTAATTTGGAAATAAATGAAATGAACGGATCAACCACTTTATAGTAATCGATTTATCTGTCTGTTATTGCTTTATCCACTTTCACGATTTTCATTTAATTTTTTTCCATACCCATCATTTGAAAAGTTCAGTTTTAAATTAATTTTTTAATGATTATTAAAAAGACAACAGAACTAAATTAGATAATTACCTATATTTAAAAACTCAAAAGTTTTTATATGAAATATTCATTTCCTCTAATTATTCTTATTTTACTTTCTTTTATGCCCGGCAAATCTAATTTTAAAGATTTGTTCAATGGTAAAAATCTGAATGGATGGACCCCGCATGGAACAGAAAAATGGTATGTAGAAAATGGAGAATTAGTTTGTGAAAGCGGGCCGGATAAAGAGTATGGTTATTTATCAACAAATAAATACTACAAAAATTTTATTCTTAAACTGGAGTTTAAATTAGAAGCTAATGGCAATAGCGGTGTCTTTATCCGATCCGGAATAGAAGGCACCAAAATTAATGGCTGGCAGGTAGAAGTTGCGCCTACTGGTTTTCATACAGGCGGCATTTATGAATCGTATGGAAGGGTCTGGCTTATTAAACCAAAACCCGAAGATGAAACAGCATTGAAGGCAAATGACTGGAACAAAATGAAAATAGAAGCGAAGGGAGACCAGATAACCTCCTGGCTAAACGGCAAACAAATGGTTCGCATTAATGATCAAAAGATCGGAGAAG
>JBDSBN010000384.1:0-7162 GCA_039921585.1 Ginsengibacter sp.
TAATGATAAAATCATTGAGTTCAGAGGAATGTTTGCCGGAAAAGATATGCAGGATTATATTTCCATGGTCTTGATCTGGTATGCTACGCAACCAAATAAAGGAGATGAATTTATTTTGAATGAAGGGATGATAGATTCTCTTTTGAGGATGGAGAAGCAAATTGATGAAGCATTGGAAGGGTAATGCTCAGGCCATTTGTTCTTTTCAGATTGATTCATTCTGGATTCCCTCTTTAAAGTTTTTTTTTCCTGATACTTGGACAGTAGAATTGATTTCATTCAAAGGAAAAACGCAAATGCTGGCTTCCTGTAAAATTATAATTAGTGGGAAGAGTAATCATTGTAAAAAAAAGCAGACAGCAAATTGAAATGAACGGGAGGTAACCTCAGGTGTCTCGCCTTCCTATTTCTTCGATACATGAAGAGTTTGACTTATTTCGGTGTCGCACTGTAGCCCTAGTGGCAAACGAAACATTTCACCGGCTCGGTAACCAGTTTTAATTTCAAGTTAATTTGTAATTTACCCCCTGTTATGGCCCTTAATCATTTTACAACTTATGTGGATTTACAATTTTAAGCCCTTCAATGTTGGCAAAGCATTTTCATTATTGGTTATCAGGGTATAGCCATAAGCTAAAACCGTAGCAGCAATAATGGCATCAGGCGTTTTAATTTTCTTGCTTTTACGTAGGTTCACGCATTGCGTAATCACATCGGGGCTTATATCCAACACCAGGCTATCAGCAGTAAAATTTTGTATATTTTGCATGGTAATTTCGTCAGTATTCCAGCATAGTAATTCTATTTGAGTAATAATGGAAATATTAGGCACGGCATCAATGGCATTATCCATCAAAGCCATTCCGGCTGAAGAAAAAGAAGCAGAAAAATAATCAGAAACCACATTGGTATCCATTAAATATTGTTCCATTCGCTGCGCATTTGTTTGATATGTTCGTTAAGTTTCCGTCCCTGCTCTTTGGTAATAATTCCTTTGTATTTATCGGAGAGTTTTGGTTTAACAGGAGCAAAATTTTCTTTTAGCACTTTTATTAAATGCAACTCTTGCAGTTCGCGCAAGAGCCCAATGGCCTTTTGGTTGGTTACTTGTATCAGCATTGTATTATCCATAAAACAAAATTATTTAGCGTGCCGTAATGATTGAATTATTGTTTTAGCAATGTAATGAAATATAATATAAAAACCATGCTCTATTTTGATTACAGCACAATCCTTTCTCGTCGTACAGATAGGGAAAATCTTTGTTTCTTAATTTTTTCAAAGAAAATTTCCTTCGTGTCTTTCTGTCTTGGTGGTAAAGAAATTCAGGCAAAGCCTTTAAAGTTTTACCATTGAAAAAACCGGTGGATTTAGGATTACAGTATTTTATTGGAGAGTTTGGAAGGAAGTCCCAAAAAGGCAACGCCAAGGAAAATCCGATAGCGCCTATATAATGATTCCAGTCTTCATAAAAAATTTTCATCCGGACAAGAAAGCAACCATTGTTTTTGGAAAGTTTTTTTCTGATCTTTTGCCCTTTATAAAACCTCCGAAAAAGCCCGCATATATTTATCAACGTATTCGTCCTTTGTTTTGAATTTATACTGCATGATGTAGCGTGGGTGCTCCAAAGCAATGATTTTTTTAAAGAATCCATATTTTTCATTCACTTTTTGAATGAATTTTTCATTCTTTCCGGTCCCAAAACAAAAGGCCACATCGGTTTCTACACCTAATTTTATTTGTTTTCGGAGATTATCAATCATGAAATCATAAACCGCTTCGGTCAATTCTTTACTATCGTAATAGTTGTAATTTACTTCCTTGCCCTTCTCATTGATAGAGGTAAAGCCCAGCGGGCAGATAGATTGTATATAAAATTTACTGTAAAATGCTTCCGGCCCTCCGAAAGAATTGATTATCTCATATACAAACGTGGCAGAGGGCTCATGCGTAGCCTTTCCCTCGAATTCCAATCCGCACTCCTGTAACAATCTTTTGGTGTCTGTAAACGGCACACCAGTAACTCCTGCTCCGAATCTCCCGGGATTAATCCCGATGATGAGATGGCGCGGATGATGGTCGTCATAATACTTTTTGTAAAAAGCAGAAGAAATTTCCAGACTATGTTTATTTTCTTTAAAAGGATTCATTATCCGGATACCCTCTGGAAGTTCCCCATGAAAGGAAATTTTTCTATTAAAAGCAATGACTTTATCAGCAAAGGTTTTCATGAAGAAAGTTTTATAAATATTGGTTCGTGACAAAGATAGTTGAATGATAAGAAGCAGTCTTTCCTTGAGCTCTACAGTGAATAAGTAAAGGGGGTTCATGCTCCTTCTTTAACAAAAGCTTACCCTGAGCACATTAATCTTTTGGATAAAATTTATTTCTCATTAGGGCAAGCGGCTGTAAATCCCGTTTCACCACAAATATGAAAAATAAAATTCTACTTATGATCACCATGGCCATATCTTCAATAAGCTTTGCTCAAACCACTCCCACCTTTGGAATAAGAGTCGGAATATCCTCTTCCGGAATTCGGGGCGATGCAATGGAAAGCCTGGACAAATTATTAAATTACTCTAATGGAATGGTTTCAAAATCGAATAACACGGGTTTTTTTGCAGGAGTAAATTCTTCCATACCATTAGATGAACACTTTTCCATAGAACCGGGGATTTATTTTGCGCAAAAGGGCAGTCAATTAAATGGACATCTGGCCGGAAAGGTTGGCGATGCAATTGGAGTTGCTGCTAAATCTGTATTATTGGCAAATTATATTGATGTGCCGGTTATACTGAAAGCAAATATGGGCGGCTTGCAGATATTTGGAGGACCTCAGGTTTCTTACCTCACAAATGCTCAATTAAAAACAACTGCCGGTATATTTGGAATAAATCTTTTAAATAATACGATGGATGCAACATCCAAAATGAATCGGTGGGATGCATCCCTGACCGGCGGAATCGGCTACCAATTTATAAACGGAATAAATATTACGGCAGCTTATGATTATGGATTATTAAAAGCAGATGCAAACAGAAATTCATCGGCCTATAATCAAAGCATTAAAGTGGGTGTCGGAATAAATTTTTAAGAAAAAATCATTTTTATGAGTAAAAATGGGGTCTTCGGATTCCATTTTTCGTCTTATTAACTCAGGTAGATAAAAGACTATTTTCTAACGAGATAAAACAAATTCAATTACATACAATTTTATTACCTTCGTCTATTCGCCATTTTCAAAGAAATTTGCAAAATAATAGTGGATAAGATTATGAACCGTATTAAACTTTTAAAAAACAATGGAACAATTTCTTCCGATAATAATTGGTGCGATAGCACTGATCGCAGGTATATTCCTGGGTAAAATTTTATTTTCCAAAAACACAAAACAACTTGTAGAAAAAGCCGAACTGGAGGCGCAAAAAATCATTGCAGACGCAGAACAAAAAGCCGAAACAAGAAAGAAAGAAAAACAACTTGAAGCTAAAGAGCGATTTGTGCAGCTCAAATCAGAATTTGATAAAGAGACTTCACAAAGAAATCAAAAATTAATTGAGGCGGAAAACCGCATCAAACAAAAGGAGCAATCGCTTAATCAAAAGGAGCAAAACGCAGAAAGAACTGTTAAAGAAAATGAAACAATTAAACAGAATCTTAGCCGTCAGATTGAAGTCGTTAATATCAAGAGAGCTGAATTAGAGAAGCATCAGGAAGAGCATATTAAGAGATTGGAAACAGTTTCCGGGTTATCTGCAGAAGAGGCCAAGGCACAATTAATTGAATCTTTGAAAAACGAAGCGAATTCGCGAGCTCTGAGTATTCAACAAGAAATTATTGATGACGCTAAATTGCGTGCAAACAAAGAAGCCAGAAAAATCATTATCCAAACGATTCAACGGACTGCCTCTGAGGTAGCTATTGAAAATGCCATTACGGTATTTAATCTGGAAAGTGATGAAATAAAGGGTTCAATCATTGGACGGGAGGGTAGAAACATTCGTGCAATTGAGGCTGCCACCGGGGTGGATTTGATCGTAGATGATACACCGGAAGCAATCATTCTTTCCTCCTTTGATCCGCTTCGCAGGGAAATAGCACGTTTGTCCTTACAAAGATTAGTGACAGATGGCCGGATACATCCTGCCCGTATTGAAGAGGTGGTAGAAAAAACCAGGAAGCAGATTGAAGAACAAATTATGGAAATCGGTGAACGTACGGTTATTGAGCTGGGAATTCATGGTCTTCATAAGGAGTTGGTAAGAATCGTCGGTAAAATGAGGTTCCGTTCATCCTATGGTCAGAACTTATTAATGCATAGCCGGGAAGTAGCAAATTTGTGTGGCATCATGGCAGGAGAGTTAGGGTTAAATGCAAAATTGGCTAAGCGTGCCGGGCTTTTACATGATATTGGTAAAGTGCCTGATGAAGAAACGGAATTAAGTCATGCCCTCTTAGGAATGAAGCTTGCAGAAAAATATGGAGAGAATCCGGCTGTTTGCAATGCCATCGGAGCGCATCATGATGAAGTAGAAATGCAATATGTGATTTCACCGATTGTACAGGCCTGTGACTCCATGAGTGGTGCGAGACCGGGTGCAAGAAGGGAGATCATGCAACAGTATCTGCAAAGAATTAAAGATCTGGAAAATCTGGCACTTGCATACCAGGGCGTTGAGAAAGCCTATGCAATACAGGCAGGTCGTGAGTTAAGAGTTATTGTAGAATCAGAAAAGATGAGTGACACAGAAAGTGATAAATTAAGTTTTGAAATCGCTCAAAAAATTCAAACTGAAATGACTTACCCTGGTCAAATCAAGGTAACTGTAATCAGAGAAATGAGAGCGGTAAACGTAGCCAGATAGTTAAATTATTAAATAACAGGAGACGTAAACACAAGGATTTTATGACGGTAATATGCCTGCATAAAATAAATTATAAAATAAGTGGCACTTATTAATAATTCCCTTACCTTTGCACTCAAAAAATAAAAAGCCATGAATGCAATCGCTTTTGTACACGAGCAACTAAATACAAAAAAAGAATTACCTAATTTTAAAGCAGGTGATAACGTAACCGTTAATTATAGGATTATTGAAGGCAGTAAAGAAAGAATCCAGAGTTTTAAAGGAGATGTAATCAAGCGTCAGGGAGAAGGTGGTACAGCTACATTTACAGTACGGAAAATGAGTAATGGAATCGGCGTAGAACGTTTGTTTCCTGCATTTTCACCAAATATTGAAAGTATAAAAGTGCACAAAGTATGTAAAGTACGTCGTGCTAAATTATATTTCCTTCGTGAAAGAAGTGGAAAGAGAGCCCGTATTAAAGAGAAGAGAGTTAAATAAACATTTTAATAATATTTGTATAAAAAACCGGAAAGTACTTGCTTTCCGGTTTTTTTATTTTTATTATTGTTTCCGGATATCCAATAATCTGATCCTTAAATGATTCATAACGCAATCCTCCTATGATGAAAAACCTCGTTTATCTATTTGTTATTGTACTTTTTTTATCTTCCTGCTCCCGGGGAATTACCCCCTTTGAAGCGGCCAATGGCAAAGCAAAGTGTAGGAATTATTTGAAGTAATTTTTTCCCTGATACTTTCGTGTTAAACGTGCCTCAAAAAAGGTGGATCTTAAATTGAGGTTATATTTATTATTGTATCTTTGACCATAAACCTAAACACAATGATATTATTTAATAAACCTGAATTGTTACTCAGTATGCCAGGTGGTTCCGAGTGGCTTCTAATCTTATTGGTGGTGCTCTTATTTTTTGGAGGTAAAAAAATTCCTGACCTGATGCGCGGCATAGGTAAAGGTGTCAGAGAATTTAATGATGCGAAAGAAACCGTGAAAAATGAAATAGACGCCGGGATGAGAAGTAAGGACGTTCAAACTCCACCCACAGAAAATCTGGAGGCTGTAGAAAAAACCAAATAATTTTTTAATCAAAGGATAAAGGTTGAGATGCATATCTACAAAAAGATGGGTGTCTGAACCTTTTTTAATTAATACTATACTATTGCAATTTAAATCCATCTCTTCTTATCAGAAAGATCTTTTCGGGAATATTATTTCTTGTCAGGAAACTGTTGGTCACTATCTGGAAAAAATCGAGGCTTCTGCTGATCTGAACGCCTTTGTAGAAGTGTTTAAAGAGGAAGCACTGGATAGGGCCCAATACCTGGATAATAAACGTAAGGAAGGTTTGCCCTGCGGAAAATTGCATGGAGTGATTATTTCCATCAAAGATGTGATTTGTTATAAGGATCATAAGGTAACAGCTGGTTCACGAATGTTGCATGATTATATTTCAATTTATAATTCGACAGTGGTAGAAAGATTGCTGGAAGAAGATGTCATTATCATTGGTAATTGCAATTGCGATGAATTTGCAATGGGTAATACAAATGAAAATTCAGTTTACGGAAGGGTAAAAAATGCCCGGGATACTTCTAAAGTTTCAGGTGGTTCATCCGGCGGATCCGCTGTGGCTGTCCAGGCGGATTTATGCATGGTAAGCATAGGAAGTGACACCGGTGGCTCCGTACGCCAGCCGGCAGATTTTTGCGGTATTTATGGGTTTAAACCATCCTATGGAGCCGTTTCAAGACATGGTCTGCTCGCTTATGCTTCTTCCTTTGATCAGATTGGGGTGATATCAAAAAATCAGGAAGATGCAGCATTGGTATTTGATGTTATTCATGGTCCGGACCCTTTTGATATTACCGTTTCTTCAAAAAAGCATTCTCCAATGAAAACGTTGGATGAAGCGGCTAAGAATACACCTTCTTATAAAATTGGTCTGATCCGAAATTTAATTGACCATGATAGTTTGGATCCTGAAATAAAAGCATCCATTCTATCTTTAGTTGCCAGGCTCAAAACGGAAGGTCATGAGGTGATAGAAATCGATTTAAACCAGGTAGACTATATGGTTCCTACCTATTATATTTTAACAACAGCAGAGGCCTCCTCAAATCTTTCCCGGTATGATGGAATAAGATTTGGGTATAGAGCAGAAGAACCCTCACAAAATATTAGTGATTTTTATAAGAAAAACCGCTCGATTGCTTTTAGTAAAGAGGTTAAAAAGAGAATTATGCTGGGCACTTTTGTGCTTAGCGAAGGATATTATGATGCCTATTAT
>JBDSBN010000385.1:0-5247 GCA_039921585.1 Ginsengibacter sp.
GCAGTTCTCGCAGATTTTCGCAGATGGAAGGCACGCAGATGATCGGAGATAAGAAACTTCCTAAAATTTATATGCAAACGCTGAATCCACTAGATTAAATCTGCGGAAATCTGCGTTTAAATCCGCGCTAATCTGCGAGAAACATACACCTTAATCTGCGAGAAAAAATCTTAAAATCCTTCATTATGGATATGAATCAATTATCCTATATTATTCGTGGATGCATTTTTAAGGTTTATAATTCAATAGGTCCTGGATTATTGGAGTCAGCATATTGCGTGGCATTAGGATACGAATTGAGCATTGCAGGGTTGGATGTGAAGGAACAATTGGGGTTGCCATTTGTTTATGAAGAAATCAGAATGGATATTGGTTACAGAATAGATTTATTGGTAGATGACAAAATAATCATAGAAGTAAAATCCGTGGAATCATTGGCTGATGTACATTATAAACAATTACTAACTTATTTGAAACTATCAGGATGTAAATTAGGTATCCTTGTAAATTTCAATACAGTGAAGCTTGATGAAAATATAAAAAGAGTGGTAAATAATTTATAGAGGGATGATAGGTAAATGTTTCAAGTAGATCTCCGCTAATTCTATCAGCGTTATTCAGCAAGAAATGGTTTCACGCAGATTTTCGCAGATGAAAGGCACGCAGATCTTCGCAGATGAAGCAGTTCACGCAGATTTTCGGAGATGGAAGGCACGCAGATTTTCGCAAATCTTATCTGCGTAAATCAGCGAATAAAATCCGCGTAAATCTGCGAGAAATATCTAAGCTAATCTGCGAGAAACATGCAGGAAAATAAAAATTGAATTTTAAATAAAAAACATGAAACCGAGACTAAAAGTAATGACCGTAGTAGGCACCCGTCCTGAAATTATCCGTTTATCAAGAGTGATGGCGGCTCTCGACAGATCCGAGGCCATTGAACACCTCATTGTGCATACGGGCCAAAACTATGATTATGAATTAAATGAAATATTTTTCAATGATCTGGGAATTCGTAAGCCGGATCATTTTTTAAATGCCGCAGGAGTGAATGCCGCAGAAACAGTGGGCATGATATTAATTAAAATAGACCCATTATTGGAATCTGAAAAACCGGATGCATTCCTGGTTCTAGGTGATACCAATAGTTGTTTATGTGCCATTCCCGCCAAGAAAAGGCAAATTCCAATTTTCCATATGGAAGCCGGGAATCGTTGTTTTGATCAACGCGTGCCCGAAGAAACAAATCGGAAAATAGTAGATCATGTGGCAGATGTAAATCTGACATATAGTGATATCGCACGGGAATATTTATTAAGAGAAGGACTGCCTGCAGATAGAATTATTAAAACCGGTTCTCCTATGTTTGAAGTGTTAAACCACTATCTCCCTGCTATTTCTAAAACCGATGTATTGGCAAGATTGGGGCTTCAGAAAAATAAATATTTTGTCGTTTCTGCCCATAGAGAAGAAAATATAAATAGTGAGACTAATTTTAATGGGTTAATGGAAAGTTTGAATCTGATTGCAGAAAAATTTAAGTTTCCTATTATTGTCAGTACTCATCCCCGAACCAGAAATAAAATAAATGAAAAGAAAATGGAGATGCATCCGGCAGTTCAGTTTTTAAAGCCCTTAGGTTTTATTGATTATAATGCATTACAGATGCACTCTTTTGCCGTCCTGTCTGATAGTGGAACGATCTCTGAAGAATCATCCATTTTAAACTTCAGAGCGTTAAATATCAGGCAAGCACATGAGCGTCCTGAGGCGATGGAAGAAGCATCAGTTATGATGGTAGGGTTAAATCCGGAAAGGATTTTGCAAGGTCTAACTCAATTGCAATACCAGGAAATTGGAGATGAGAGAAATCTTCGGAGAGTAGATGATTATTCTATGCCAAATGTTTCCGAAAAAGTTGTTCGGATTATTTTGAGCTATACGGATTATATAAACAGGGTTGTATGGGGTAAGTAAATCGGTTGTAACTTTATTATTTAATATTATTTATTCTTGTAACTTGAAAAGTTTTATATAAGTTTGCATTGATGATATAAAAGTAAGCTAAGATGAATTTAAATGGGGCATTTCATTGAAAAAAGGAAAAGGAAATCTGTGGCATCATTTTAGCAATTTGTAATAATCAATTCTAAATATAGTTTTTGATTTTAAAAATTATTTTATGTGCAATATCATAATAAGGAAGGGATAAATTCTTTCTTATTTTTTAATTTAAACCACCAAGCTGGTTTAATATAATCTCTCATTATATTAATATAGCCAAATAAGGAGTATGATTCATCTAAATCCATTGCAAAGTTTTTATTCAATAATTAAACATAAGCCCACACTTCCAAGGTGGACTATATTTATTATTGATCTTGGATTATGCGCATTTGCATTATTTTATGCTTATTTATTAAGGTTTAATATGGACTTTTTTAGCGCCTACCATTTCGGTTTTGGTTTTCCAATTCTGGTAGTGACGCTGCTGAATATCATTGCTTTTAAAGTTTTGCGAACAAGTGAAGGTATTATAAGACTTTCCGGAGCTCAGGAAGGATTGAGAGTAGTGACGGCGGTTTTTGTGACCACTTTCTTTTTATTCCTTTCCAATTTAATTGGAGCTGCATTTGATTTTTCTTTTCTTATTCCTACTTCTGTATTATTTATTTATTTTTTTACGGCTTCCTTTCTGTTGTTTTCCTATCGACTATTGGTGAAACAGCTATATAATCAAAGTTTAAAAGCGAAGCTAAATAAGGAAAATGTATTGATTTTAGGTAAAGCAGATAATGCCTTAATGTTAAAAACTGCGATAGAGTCTATTGATTCCAGGCAGTACAATGTTACCGGAATGTTGGTCGGGGATAAAAAGCTTTGGGGGAAAACGATCAACAATGCCCGACTTTTTGGTTTTGATCAAATGGAGCATTTTGTCATTAAAAACAATATTAAAGAGATTTTTGTTTCATCAGATGAAAGCGATATCGAACTTAAAAATCAGGTTGCAGATTATTGTCTTTCAAAAGATATCAGTATGAAAGTCATTCCTGCGATTGATAAATGGGTAGGAGGGCAACTTCGGAAACGTCATCTTAAAAATTTAAAAATTGAAGATTTGCTTGGCCGGCCTGCAATTGAAATGGCGCCAGACCATATCCGCGAATCATTAAAAGGTAAAAGAATACTTGTTACGGGTGCCGCTGGATCGATAGGTAGTGAAATTGTCAAGCAATTAGCCAGGATTGATATTGAAATGATTATCTTGTGTGATAATCGGGAAACGGGATTGTATGATTTGCAATATGAATTACAGGAAATTACTTGTGGAAAGAATATTGTTGTAAGTGTTAGTGATGTGAGAAATTATGAATTAATGAATCATCTCTTTGAAAAATATAAACCGGAAATCGTATTTCACGCAGCAGCTTATAAGCACGTTCCATTAATGGAAATGCATCCGTGTCAGGCTGTTAATAATAATGTTTTAGGGACAAAGAATGTAGCTGATTTGTCTGTTTTATATGGAGTGGAAAGATTTGTGTTTATTTCCACGGACAAGGCTGTAAACCCGACGAATGTCATGGGTGCTTCCAAGCGAATTGCAGAAATGTATGTGGCAGAACTTCAGGATTCTCAATCAAAAATAGTAGAGAATTATAAGGGCAATTTTGATTTGTCGATGCAGGTTTATTTAAATTCCCGAGAGGGTAAGACTAAATTTATTACTACACGCTTCGGTAATGTATTG
This sequence comes from Ginsengibacter sp., assembly GCA_039921585.1. Taxonomy (GTDB): domain Bacteria; phylum Bacteroidota; class Bacteroidia; order Chitinophagales; family Chitinophagaceae; genus Ginsengibacter. The sequence goes on from JBDSBN010000385.1 coordinate 3,755, forward strand.
GGGTCTAACGGGTCAGTAATTCCACGATTTACCAAACAGATTGAACGCGGCGGCCCTATTACAGTCACACATCCGGAAATAACCCGTTATTTTATGACAATTCCGGAAGCATGTTCTTTGGTATTAGAAGCGGGTACAATGGGACATGGAGGAGAAATTTTCGTGTTTGATATGGGAGAACCTGTAAATATTTCAGATTTGGCATGCAGAATGGTTAAATTATCAGGAATGACGCCAAATTTGGAAATAAAAATAGAATACTCAGGTTTAAGGCCCGGTGAGAAATTATATGAGGAATTATTAAACAAAGAGGAAGAGGTCATGCCTACTTATCATCATAAAATTATGATATCAAAAGTGAAACAAGAAAGGCCCAAAACTTTTAATGAGGATCTTACTAAATTGATTATACTTGCAGAAAAGAATAATAATGTATCACTGGTGAAAAAAATGAAAAATATTGTATTAGAATATAGAAGTCAAAACTCAGAATTTGAAAAACTGGATATGGACAGAAATGAAGAAAATAAACTCTTTTTGGATAATGAGATAAATATTCTTTTATAATAAATATGAATTATTGTCAGAAAAATAAATTAAATTTGCAAACTTTCACATACAAATTAAAACAAATAAAACCCATACTATGTCTATTAATTTTATTAAAAAAATAATGTTGTCGGGAGCGCTTGTATTAGGCTCTATGACTATGATGGCTCAGGCCCCTTTTACAGGAAGCAAAGAGTTTAGAAAATTTTCAATTGGTGTTAATGCAGGCGCATTAAGACCTTCTGTTGTAACTGGTGGAGGAAATGATTTCACCAAGCCTTTGTATACTTTAGGATACGGTGGTAATTTAAGATATCAGTTTACGCATCGTTTCGGTATTCAAGCCGATGTATTAATGGGCGATTTAAAAGGTAATAATAGTAAGAATTATTATAATGGTCTACCTGCAACAGATAGAGATAATTCAAGCTTCAAAACTAAAATTGGTTACGCTGCTAGTTTAAGTGGTGCACTGACTTTTGGAAGTATCAACTGGCTGAACAATAATACCCGCGTGGTGCCCTACCTTAATGGTGGTGGTGGTGTGATTTCATATAAGCCTGTAACTGTTGCTACAGGAACAACTAATGAGGTTGCATTTGATAATGGTAAGGCTCAGACCGCTTTCTTTGTACCAGTTGGTGTCGGTTTGAAATTTATGCTTTCTGATCTGGTGAACCTGGATCTTGGCTACCGTGCAAACTTTGTTGATAAAGACAATTTGGATGGTTCTGAAGGAGTTTTGGGTTCTAATCATAAAGACAAATTCTCTTATGGTTTCTTAGGATTAGAATTTGCACTTGGAGCAAAACAGAAAAAACAATTATTGTTTGATAATCCTGCTGCTAAATTGAATCAAATCTTACAATCTCAAATTACCAGCATCCAAACACAAGTTGATACTTTAAAAACTGCGACTACTGATTCTGATGGTGACGGTGTTC
>JBDSBN010000386.1:0-17169 GCA_039921585.1 Ginsengibacter sp.
AGGCTTGCTTTGCATCAAACATTGCGTTGCAAAAACCATTTCAACTTCGCTGGTTCCTATACCAAAAGAAATGGTCCCAAAAGCTCCGTGGGTAGAGGTGTGGCTATCGCCACAAACGATGGTCATGCCCGGTTGAGTGATGCCTAATTCGGGTCCAATCACATGAACAATTCCCTGATAAGGGTGTCCTAAACCATATAGTTCTACATTGTGTTTTGCGCAATTATCCACTAGTTTTTGAACCTGAATTCTTCCCAGCTCGTCCAGGATCGGAAGATGCTGATTGATTGTGGGTACATTGTGATCCGCTGTGGCAACAATTTTTTCCGGTCTGAATAGTGGAATACCTCTCTTTTCAATTCCACTGAATGCCTGCGGACTAGTTACCTCATGTATCAGGTGTTTATCAATATAAATAACATCTGGTCCGCCTGGTATGGATTTTACCAGATGATTTTCCCAAATTTTCTCAAATAACGTTTTTCCCATTTTTTAATTCTTATGCCTTTTCATTTAAATGAATCCTGTTTACAGGCCTCAATTCTTAATTCTTAAAGTTGTTTTCTTTATGTGATTATTTAAATTGTGGAATAGCTTGCCTGATGCTTTTCAGCCATCAATTTTAAATCTTCGTCCATGACCTCTTTTTTACGATCGGCTACCTGTAGGAACGTTTCATACAGTTGATCAATATCATTTCTATCAAACTGGAAGTTTAACTTTTGAAAACGATAGGCAAGAGCGCTACGGCCGCTTCTGGCGGTTAAAACAATTTTCGAACTATCTGCGCCTACTTCCTCCGGACTAATAATTTCATAAGTCAACGTATTTTTCAAAAAACCATCCTGATGAATTCCGGAAGAGTGAGAGAATGCATTTGCGCCGACAATTGCTTTATTTGGTTGTACAGGCATGCGCATAATATCGGAAACCAGTCTGCTCATAGGATTTAATCTTTCGGATTTAATATCCGTATAAAAGTTCATGGTTTTGTGTTGTTTAATAATCATCGCCACCTCTTCTAAGGAAGTGTTTCCTGCTCTTTCTCCCAAACCGTTTATTGTACATTCTATCTGACGGGCGCCATTGATAATTCCGGCGATAGAATTTGCTGTCGCCAATCCCAGATCATTATGGCAGTGGCAGGAAATAATGGCCTTATCTATATTTGATACATTATTTGTAAGGAAGGCGATTTTTTCACCATATTGATGCGGAAGGCAATATCCGGTGGTATCCGGAATATTGACAGTAGTAGCACCTGCAGCAATCACTGCTTCAATGACTCTTGCTAAGTATTCATTATCGGTACGGCCTGCATCTTCGGCATAAAATTCTACATCATCTGTAAAGTTTCTGGCCCATTTAACGCACTGAACTGCGCGTTCTAAAATGTCTTCCTGGTTGGAGTTGAATTTACTTTTGATATGGAAATCGGAAGTTCCGATACCCGTATGAATACGTGGCCGTTTTGCATATTTTAGAGCTTGTCCTGCCACCTCAATGTCATTTTTTACAGCCCTGGAAAGAGCGCATATAGTGGCATTCTTAATGGTTTTGGAAATTTGTACGACAGAATCAAAATCACCCGGACTAGATACCGGAAATCCTGCTTCAATCACATCTACCCCAAGATTTTCGAGTTCCAGTGCTAATTCAATTTTTTCCTTAGTATTTAATTTACAGCCTGGGACTTGTTCTCCATCGCGAAGTGTGGTATCAAAAATGATAATCTTATTCATAAAGTGATCCGGTTTAATAAAAGTGTATATTGTAAAAAATCTCTGTGAAGTCGAAAGTTAGAAAATTGAATGTTTGTTTTGTAAACTAAATGTCAGAAATTTACACTTCCGAAACAGCTTTATTTTTCACTAAACCCTTTGTGATAGGGCTATTCAGGCTTAATTAATTACGATGCCCAACAGGTCTACCGATGCTTTATATCAACTCATTCATTCGCTGCAAAAGTCTGAAAAGAGGAATTTCAAGCTTTATGTAAAAAGAAACTCCTCAAACCAGGATCTTAAAATAGTTCAACTCTTTGATGCCATCGATAAAATGTCGAGCTATGATGAAAGTTTATTGCTGAGTAAAACTGCTTCCATTAAAAAGCAGCAGCTACCCAATATTAAGGCCCACCTCTATAAACAAATATTAAGCAGTTTGCGTTTATTGGAAGGAAATCAAAACATCGACATTCAATTGCATGAGCAACTGGATTTTGCAAAACTCCTGTATAATAAAGGACTTTATCACCAAAGTCTGCGTATTCTCGAAAAAATTAAAGAAACTGCCAAAGCAAGTAATCAGATATCTATTTTGATAGAAGTGTTGATGAAAGAAAAGAAGATTGAAACCCTGCACATTACCCGCAGTATGGAGGACCGGGCTGAAGAGCTCACCAATGAGGTCAATCAAACAAGACTTAAATATACCCGACAGTCCCTCCTTTCTAATCTGGCTTTAAAACTATACAGTTGGTACATCAAGAATGGATTGGCCCGAAACGAGCAAGACGAAAAGGAAATTGAAAACTATTTTCATAAGCACCTAACAGTAGAGATTAAAAATCCGACAGGCTTTTATGAAAAACTCTATTTTAGTCAGAGTTATTGCTGGTATGCTTTTATTCGTCAGGATTTTCTCATGTATTACCGCTACACTCAAAAATGGGTCAATCAATTTGAAGAGCATCCCCAAATGATTCAAATTGAACCGGGCAATTATATCAAAGGCTTACATAATTTGCTGAATGCACATTTTAATTTAAGGAATTATAAAGGGTTTATTGATACCCTACAAAAGCTTGAATTATTCCGTGAAACAGAGGTGGTGAAGCTTAATGAGAATAATCGGATACAGGTGTTTGTGTATTTATACATATCCAAATTAAACCAACATTTTTTAGAGGGTACCTTTAGAGAAGGGTTGGAGCTAGTGGAGGAAATTACGGATCAATTGGAAGAATATGAACTGTTTTTGGATGGACACAGAACATTGATTTTCTATTATAAAATTGCATCCTTGTATTTTGGTGCAGGCGATTATGGCAAAGCAATTGATTACCTAAATAAAATAATTAACTGGAAAGTTAGTTTGAGAAATGATTTGCAATGCTATGCCCGACTACTTCATTTGATTGCACATTATGAATTAGGCAATATTCAGTTATTGGAATATCTGATTAAATCGGTCTATCGGTTTATGTCAAAAATGCAAAATCTAAGTCTCGTAGAGGAAGAAATCTTTAAGTTTCTCCGACGCTCCTTTTACGCATCAGCAGACAAATTGAAACCTGAATTTGAGAAGTTATTAAATACGATCAAGCAATTTGAAACAAGCAAATTTGAAACCCGGGCTTTCGCTTACCTGGATATTATTTCCTGGTTGGAAAGTAAAGTTTACGATAAACATGTATATGAGATAATGCGGGAAAAGTATTTAAAAAACCGGCGGAAGTAACTAATAAATCCTTATCATAAGAAGTCTTTATTTTCAATCCCAAAAAAATAACAGCATAAAAATATCTTTTTTAGTATTTTTTTTTCACAGCACACAATAAAACTAAATATTGGCAATATTTATGTGGTAAATGTGAAAACAATAATTTGAAAAGTTTACCAAAGTTTGTCATCTATAAACCCGTTTTTTATCCCTCATTAATTTTAATTGTTTCTGCAATTGCTCTGGCATTAATATTTAGAAATGAATCTGCAGAAGTTCTTAATAATTTACAATTATCAATTACCAAAAGTTTTGGGTGGTTCTTTATTTTAGCTGTAAACTTTATCCTGGTTTTTTGCATATATCTTGCTTTTAGTAAATTTGGAAGTATTCGTCTGGGAGGCGAAAATGCCAAACCTGAATTTACCTTTATGTCCTGGTTGGCAATGTTATTTAGTGCAGGTATGGGCATTGGTATCATGTTTTTTGGAGTGGCAGAACCTGTTTCGCATTATGCGAATCCGCCACAGGAAACACTAAATAATTTTGAAAGAGCCAGTCAGGCAATTAAATTTACGAATCTTCATTATGGATTTCATGCTTGGGGCGTTTATTCAATCGTCGGACTGGCATTGGCTTTTTTTTCATACAATAAAAAATTACCTCTCACTTTTCGTTCTCTATTTTATCCTTTTTTAGGAGAGAAAATTCATGGATTGACCGGCCATATCATTGACATTCTATCTGTATTGGCCACCATTTTTGGATTAGCTACTACACTTGGCTTTGGAGTGCAACAAATGAACGCAGGCTTAAACTTTCTTTTTAATTGGGAAATTTCTACAGTATTTCAATCGTGGATTATCATCCTGGTAACATCCATTGCTACAATTTCTGTTATCTCGGGAATAGATAAGGGAGTAAAAATTCTTAGTCAGGCGAATATGATTCTGGCATTTTCGCTACTTTTATTTGTTTTTGCTTTGGGGCCTACCGTTTTTTTACTGAAAAGCTATGTGCAAAACTTAGGTGCTTATCTAGGTGACTTTATCAATTTAAGCACTTGGAATGATAGTTATCAGGATAGTGGATGGCAAAATAGCTGGACGGTGTTCTATTGGGCGTGGTGGATCGCCTGGTCTCCGTTTGTTGGAAGTTTTATTGCTAAAATTTCCAAAGGACGCACTATTAAAGAGTTTATTTTAGGTGTTCTTCTTGTACCTGCTACGATCAGTACTATTTGGATGACCGTATTTGGAGGAACTGCTTTACATGAAATACTGCAGGGGGATACTCATATCATAGATGCTGTGCATGCCGATATTTCAACAGCTTTATTTATATTTTTTCAAGATTTTCCATTTACAAATATTCTGTCTGTGTTAGCAGTAATCCTGGTGGCATTCTTTTTTATTACTTCCAGTGATTCGGGCTCTTTAGTGATTGATAATATTACTTCCGGGAGTTCGTACAATACACCAGCTTTACAAAGAGTAATGTGGGCTTTTTTGCAGGGAATCATTGCAATTGTCCTTCTTTTAGGAGGAGGTCTATCTTCTCTTCAGGCGGGCGTAATTATCACAGGTTTACCTTTTACCGTCATATTATGTGTGATGTGTTATAGCTTACATAAAGGGTTACAAGAAGAGTATGTCAAAAATCAAAAGAGATCAAAAAGCGTTGAAGAAAGAAATTATGCGGACATTATAACCGGGATGCTGCAAAAAGGTAAAAAGAAATAATTATGGAAATAAAAGAAATGAATGTTTTGGTAGCAATGGATATGTCCCCGATGGATGAGGCACTAATTAAATATGTGGGAATTGCTTGCAAATTTTATCCATTGATGAAATTTACTTTTTTAAATAATATAAAATTATCTGAATTACCATCAGAATATAAAACTGCCATAAAGCTTGAAAGGATAGCACAAAGCATTAATGAGAAAATAGATGAAATGATTTCAGAGGCGGGAACAGTGCCGCAAGGATATAAAATTGAAGTTAGTGCAATGAATTTTACTGAAACAGCTTTTTTAAATGTAAGCAAGAAAATAAATGCTGAATTAGCCATTGTTGGCAATAAACAAAGACTTACCGGAGGAGGGGGTATGGCCCGAAAGCTTATCCGCATGTGGCAGATTGCTACGTTATTGGTTCCCGAAACCTTTAATGAAAAGCCGAAGAAAATCATTCAGGCGGTTGATTTTTCCAGATATACTTCGAGAATAAATTTGGTATCTCAGCATATTATTCAATACAATCGGTTAGGGATTCAAAAAACGGATCCGGTGTATGTTTCTAAAGTGTCCTGGCAGTTCTTTCCTGGTCCTGGTGAAAAAGAAATCAGGAAAATTATTGAGGAGGATACCAGAACAAAAAAAACACGCTGGCTAAAGGAATATCCTGAGAATGAGCCATTAATTGTTTTGCCAAGTACTGAAAAAAGTATTGCAACTACATTAGCAGAATATATTAATGATCAGAGGGTAGATCTGGTTATCATGGGTGTACTCGGAGTTTCATCCCTTACCGGATTATTTCTGGGTAGTGTTAGTAATGAATTAATAAATCAGGAGTCTAATGCATGTATCTTACTTGTAAGAAGAATTGCACCCTGAAAGGTATGTATTTTTAATATGAAAATTAGGGAATGACATTAATCATTTTCCTAGTCTACATGCGAGGTAAATACGAACTGCTTCTACCTGGCAAGTTTTGCTAATTTAATCATCGTTGATTTCCCAACCCCATCTATTTTTCCAAAATAAATCCCTGCAGGTAACTGACTTGTTTCTAAAATGGTCGTTTGTGATTGAAGTACTATTGAACGAATTTGAATTCCGGTTGCTCCATAAAGTGTAAATGTTTTTCCTCTGAGGTCATTATCAGTTGAGGAAGAAATAATTAATTTTTCAGCAAATGGATTTGGATAAACTTTTACAATTAGATTGTCTCCCTTTCCCGGATCGGAATCAACCGGTAAAGGACCAGCCTCAGAATCATCTCCACAAACATTAGATTCGAGAAAACTATTTCTAAAGCCACCTTTCGCAAAATGCTTTCTCATCGCATTTTTCTGCCCAATTGTAAAGAGATTCATGCAGGCATCGTCTGAAAAATCCATATAATTCATAAACATATCTCCGTATTGATTTTCAGAACAGGTAGAAATACGGGGGAAGGTAGTGCATCCTGTATTTGAAGCTTGCTGCCTGGGAGTATCATCGATTCCGTCATCGCCGCAAACATCATTTCCCCAAAGGTGGTGTAGTCCAAGCCAGTGCCCAATTTCATGAGTAGCAGTTCTTCCTTTATTATAAGGACTGGAGATTGAACCCACAGTTCCGAAAACATTATATTTTAACACCACTCCATCTCTTTCCGAAGGACCCCCCGGTAAAACAGAATACCCCAATGTGCGGCCAAAAAGGTTACATACCCAGATATTCAGATATTTTGTAGCGTCCCATGCATCAACACCACCTTTTGATGAAAACTTTACTTCATCATCTGCAAGAAATTGATTTTTTGAGGTGAATTTTCGAATAATACCTGTAGTCGGTTTACCGGAAGGATCTACCTTTGCAAGGCAAAATTGTATTTTAGTGTCAGCAGCAAATTGTTTGAATATATTGGGAGTGTTGACTGTGTCAGCATTTCGCCTTCTAAAATCATCATTTAAAGATTTAATCTGGGATAAGATTTGTTGATCGCTGATATTCTGAGTTTGATTATTATAAACTACATGTACCACAACGGGGATGATGATCACTTCATCATTTAAAAGATCTCTGCCCATTTTTGAATGAACAGAAGAATTTCCACTTGTTTTTGAAAATGGCTGATTATTTATATATTCTTCTGTTGCGCATCTTTGAGCGGAAGCAAATGAAAAGCAAAATAATAAAGAAAGTGTGCAAATAAATTTCATGTATCCCTTTGTAGACTCTTTCGAGCTGATAAACAAATGTGGGATTACATAGGGATGGCTACTCGATAATAATTACAAGGGATAGGGGATTAACTATTGAATAATCAATAACACCTAAGTATAGATCAGATATAACAGAAGGATATATTATTGTTATGACTGTAACAGAGGTTGAAGGCACAAATAAAAACAATGTTTTCCATAAAACAAAGAATAATTGTTATTTTATTTCAGTTTAAAACCTGATTATCATTGGTTTGCTTATTTTTGTTCTGAATTAACATGTAAACATGACGAATAAGTTTCTGATTTTTATTTTGACTTTGGTATTCATTTCATGTGGTGGCAGTTCTGATTCAGATTATGATCAAAGCTTGCCGGTTCCTCAAAAAAGCATGATTGCAGCCCCTGCCCCTTTAATTTTTACGGTAAAATCCATGTATCCTCATGATCCTTCTGCTTTTACTCAAGGATTGGAATATTATAATGGAAAGCTTTATGAAGGAACGGGAGAGTATGGAAAATCCCGATTAAGAATCGTGGATTTAAAGACGGGTATTGCTGAAAAAGATCACTTATTGGAGGACAACTCTATTTTTGGGGAAGGAATCACCATATTTAAAGAAAAACTTTATCAATTAACCTGGCAAAACAATAAAATTTTTGTCTATGATTTAAAGGATATTACGAAACCGACCCACACTTTAAACTGGAGCAGAGAAGGATGGGGCGCTACAAATGATGGAGAAAATATTATCATCAGTGATGGTACCTCAAAAATATATTTTGTGCAGCCCGATTTAGAAAAGAATCAAATGAAAATAATCAAAATCATTACTGTAGTCAATAATGAAGGGGAGGTGAATAACATCAATGAGCTGGAATATATCGATGGATATATTTTTGCAAATATTTGGTTCAGTAATCATATTGTAAAGATCAATCCTGAAAGCGGCCATGTGATTGGAGTGATGAATTTAACCGGTTTATTAAAGCAATATGCGCCCGAGGCAGAGTTTAATCCTGATGGTGTATTAAATGGAATTGCCTATGACAGCACTTCTAGGAAAATGTTTGTTACCGGAAAGTTATGGCCCAGAATATTCGAGTTAGAAATAAATTAAAAAGGTAAAGAATTATTTCCTATCTTTTCATTCAATCCAAGTTCCTTATTATTTTTAAAAATAAGATTGAACTTTATGGACACAAACTATGCGACTCCTTCATCTACGAAGATTGGACATATTCATTTAAAGGTGGCGGATTTGAAGCGTTCACTGGCTTTTTATTGCGATTTGTTGGGTTTCAAATGCGTTTCTAAAATGGGCCCGGATGTAGCTTTTATTTCAGCCGGTGATTATCATCATCACATTGGGTTAAATACCTGGTATTCAAAGGATTCAGTACCTCCTTCAAATAATAAAACGGGATTGTTTCACTTTGCCCTATTATATCCTACGCGAAAAGATCTGGCCATTATTTACAAGAGATTGCTCGATGAAAACTATCCTTTTACAGGTGTGGCAGATCATGGCGTCAGTGAGGCAGTATATTTAAGTGATCCCGATCAAAACGGTCTTGAATTATATGCTGACAAGCCACAACATCTTTGGCCGAAAGATGAAAATGGGGAAATTAAAATGTCTACCCAACCATTAGATATTCTTAGTCTTTTGTCTGAGTTGGAAGGCTAAAATCAGAGCGTCCTTTATAAGCTCTCCATTACTTTTTTAGCTAAATCCGGATAGTATCGTTTTACTTGAATTGATTATTTCCAGTATTTCAACCAATCGATCATTCTGCTCGTAAATCCATATTCGTTATCAAACCAGGCTACAATTCTTACCTGATTTCCAACAACAGAGGTTTGGGTGCCATCAATAATACAAGAATGCGTGTTTCCTTTTATGTCCAGCGAAACCAGCGGTTCTTCTGTATATTCCAATATATTTTTATACTCATTTTCAGCGGCTTTCTCAAACAATCTGTTGATTTGTTTTGCAGTTATTTCAGAAGTGAGCTCAATATAGAAATTGGCCATTGCTCCGTTTGCAACTGGAACTCTTGTGGAGGAAGTTTGAATTTTATCTTTAAGTGACGGTAATAAGCGGTTGATAGATTTATGAAGATCGATATCCACGGGTATAATTGATTCAGCCGCCGCTCTGCCTCTGCGAAACTGGTCATGCGCAGCATCTACCAGCGCCTGTCGGGAAGTGTAGGAGTGAAGAATATTAATATGCCCGCTATGGATTCCGATGGAATTTAAAAGGTAAAGAATATGCACGCTGCAATTAGTCATGCAACCACCAGGAGACAGAATCTTAAGTTTTGAAATGCCGTTATTTTGGTTGTGTCCGTAAACTTTTAAATCAATATCATCCGCACTGGTTGTAGAAAGCAAAACTTTTCCTGCACCTGCTGCTAAATGTTTTTCAATACTTTTTTTATCTTTAAATACACCTGAACATTCTAATACCACATCAATCTTTAATTCTTCCCAGGGAAGATTTTTGGGATCGGCCTCACAGAATACATTGATTTTTTTATCTGCAATCAGAAATTCATTTTCTACTTTTTTTATAGGCGTTTGAAAAGTTCCATAAACGGAATCAAATTTCAATAAATAAGCGAGGTTGTCCGCAGGCATAATATCATTTACTGCTACTATTTCAAATTGATCATCCTCTAATAATCTTCTGAACAAAAGCCGGCCTATCCGGCCCATTCCATTAATTGCAATTCGCATTTTCTAATTTTTGAGGATGCAAATATCCGTAATTTTTAAAGAGAAAATTTTGAAAAAAGAGATTCTAATTATTCTCCTTCTTCAAGTACCTGGAAACTGGAAAGACTTTCCTTATATATACGGGTATAGGTGATAGATAGGACTACTTTATTGACGGTTTGAATGAAGCTCATTTTTGAAAATTGATTTCAATTATTATGACAATCTGTACACTTATTTTCTTTTGGATCAAATACTGAAAGGGAAAGATTGTTTAAAAAATTAAAGTAGTAGTAGAGTGGCGGTATCTTTTTGCGAAAATTAAATTCATGCAAAAAAAAATGGTGTTCATTTCTGAAACACCATTAATAAGTTTAGGAGTATTCTTTACTTACATTCCAGCAAGTAAGGCAATACCAGCCATTAAAGCCAAAAATGCGAGTATAATACCTACAGCAACTAAGGTATCTGATAACTCAACTGGGTAAACTTTCTTCATAATCTTACAGTTTAAGGATGAACAATATTCTATAAGCGGTAAAAGTGCAATTGGATTTGCTTATAAGTTTACTTAGGGGTCGAATTGAAACAAATATATACAATTTTTACAAAAAAACAAATTTATCAAAATTTATATATAGACTGGTGCTATAGTTTTAATTAGCTGTTTTTGAAATGCAGTTATATTTTCGTAAATTACCTTGCTTTTATTTCTCACCCTTTTAATTTTTTTGTATGAATAAAGTAAGTGATATCCTTGGCCGAAAAGGACATAAGACAATTTCAGTTTTACCAGACACTTCTGTAAAAGATGCATTAAAAGTAATGGCTCAAAATAATATAGGTTCTGTCATTATCATGGAAAATGATTCTTTCCTTGGAATTATGACTGAACGCGATTATTCGAGAAAAATTATTTTAAAGGGAAAAAATTCTACCGATACAAAAGTGAGAGATATTATGGCGACTGATTTTCCAACTTTGGAAATTAACGATACAGTAGCCCATTGTATGGAGCTAATGACTCAAAGAAATATCCGTTACATTCCCGTTTTTGTAAATGAAAAGCTCGAAGGAATCATTTCAATAAGTGATGTTGTTTCGGAAACTATTATTTCACAACAGCAAACGATTGAACACCTGGATAGCTACATTAATTCCATTTAAGTATCTTACCTGAACAGGGTTTTATATTATATAGAAAAGGTTCAAGTAAAGAAATGATTCAGAAAAAACTTTCTCCGGAGCATTTTATCAATCACCCGGACGTAATTGCTTGTATTGAAAATTTAAATCAAACTTTTGGCGAAGGAAATCGACCTTTCATTGTCTCAGATGTTATAGATGAGGAAGGCCATCAATATGTGCATTTAGTTCAAAAAGGTGGTGGAGTACTCGGAATTGCTCTTGTTGGATATACTTATATTTTGGAAAAGATGGGTATCCGGTTCCTGCGGTTGGCAGGCACAAGTGCCGGGGCTATTAATACTGCCCTGATGACCGTCATCGGCGATAAAAAAGACGAAAAATCCAGCCATATTTTAGAATCTCTTTGTAATCTTGATTTTATTAGTCTGGTGGATGGACATCGGGTTGCACGTTGGATCCTCAGGAAGTTTATTTCTCATAAAAATTTTGCTTATAAAATTAAATGGTGGATTTCTGCGATTGTTATTTTGGGACTGTTCCTGCTTATTTCCGATTTTATTTTATTGGGATTGCAAATCAAACATCCTTTTCTGTCTGATTATATTGCCCCTTTCATTATAGCCTCAGGTATATATGTTTTATGTGTTGGATTTATGATAGTTTATATTATCAGGCTATTTAAAAAATTAAAGAATTCAGGATTTGGAATAAATCCAGTAAATTTTTTCTATGATTGGATCAAACAGCAATTAGTCGCCAATGAAGTGCATACGGTGAGTGATCTTAATAAGAAAGCAAACAGTATACCCACATTGAGTTTAAGAAAAGAAAGTCCTGAGGGGCCGGACACTTTATTTGGGGACGTTACTTTTATAACATCAGAACTTGTGACCCAAAATAAAATTCAATTTCCGGCCATGAGTCATCTATTCCGGCATGAAAAGGATATTGACACATTACAGCCTGCCGGATTTATCCGGGCTTCCATGGCTATTCCTTTATTTTTTGAATCTTATTTTATTGAAAATATTCCCTGTAAATCTGAAGATATAAAATTGGCCTGGTTGAATACGTTAAATGAGCATGAGCCGCCTTCAGTGGCCCGGTTTGTAGATGGAGGGATACTTTCAAATTTTCCAATGAATATATTTTACAATCCTAAAGTAACTGTGCCGCGTCTTCCATCTTTTGGGATAGATCTGGATGACAATAAGCCGGATGATCAAAAATACAACGCTGCCGGGTGGTCCATAATGGGATATATTGGAAGGATTTTCAACACGATTCGTTACTATTACGACAAGGATTTTTTATTGAAAAACAAAATGTATGAAAAAGGAATTGGTAGAGTATCTCTGGTAGAATATAATTGGTTGAATTTTTTTCTGACGGATAAAGATAAAGTGGACATGTTTGTAAAGGGGGCTCAGGCTGCAACTAATTTTCTGATCAAAGACTTTGATTGGGCCGATTATAAGTTGACTAGAACAATGGTGCAATTTAAAATGGATATGGAAGAAGGAAAGGTGACGGTTTCAAAGCCAGATATTTTTAAAAGTTAACTGATGATTCCACTAGTTTTCATTTAAAATATGTTTATAGTCTGAGTTCTTTTAAAGTTTATCCAATCAGGCATTAATATTCGTGTGTTTTTCTTTAATAGGAAGAATCCGTAATGTCTTTTGTTTTAATGCTAATCTCCTGAATAACAAGATAGTTACAAACATAATTTTTACTATTTAATAATTATTAAAAAATAAATTCGAAAATCTCCTAACAAGTCTCAATTTAAAATAACTTCGCTACTTATGAAACACTCCCTACGATTCTATATTCCTATTATCATAGGAATATTTATTACAAGCTACGGTTGCAATTCAGGACAATCTGCAACGGAAAAATCTTCAAATGATACACTCGTTCAATCAGAATCCGCTGAATCCAAACCGGAAGTAAAAAACACATTGGATTCTGCAGAATACGACCGGTTAATTCAACTTATGGCAAACAATGACACTACGGGACTATGGCCGGTAAAAGGTCCTTATCCATTGCCGGGAGCCATTTTGCCCTTTCATCGGATTATTGCTTATTATGGTAATTTATATTCCACACGCATGGGAATTCTGGGAGAGATTCCAAAATATGAAATGTTTGCAAAACTAAAAGGAGAAGTCGCTTCCTGGCAAGCCGCTGATTCGTCTATACCAGCAATTCCTGCGCTCCATTATGTGGCAGTTACCGCACAGGGAGCACCTGGAACAGGCGCGAAGCACCGGCTTAGAATGCCAAACCATCAAATTGATACGATTGTAAGCTGGGCTAAAGAAATTGACGCCCTTGTATTTTTGGATATTCAGGTAGGGCATAGCTCCCTGCAGGAAGAAGTACCTGCTTTGGATAATTTTTTAAAAATGCCCCAGGTGCATTTAGGAATTGATCCTGAATTTAGTATGAAGACCGGCCATGTGCCCGGTAAAAAAATTGGTACTTTTGATGCTGCAGACATTAATGTTGTGATCGATCATTTAGCTAAACTGGTGAAAGAAAATAATCTGCCTCCTAAAATTCTAGTTGTTCATCGTTTTACTCAAGGAATGGTGACAAACTATAAAAACATTAAAAATGTGCCGGAAGTTCAGGTGGTTATGGATATGGATGGCTGGGGAAATAAAGTGCTGAAGCGGTCTACCTGGTTGAGATACATTTATAGAGAACCAGTTGAATTTGCCGGCTTTAAATTATTCTATAAACACGATACTAAAACTGGTGCAGATCAGCTTTATTCACCGGAAGAACTGTTGAAATTTACTCCTAAACCTATTTACATACAATACCAATAAAGTATATGAAACTGATCCCCAAATCGTCCATGGCCCTTGCTATGATGGTTCTATTATTCGCTTGTCAGAGTTCTGCAGAGAAGAAAATGAGTGAAGTTGACCCGCCGGAATCAAAAATAAATTCTGTAGAGAAGGTAGAGAAAATTACTGAAAGAGTACCAAATGATGCGGCCGCTATTTTGAGTAAAAAGCAAGTACCTGTTCTTTGTTATCATCATATCCGGGAAGCCAAACCCGGTCAGAGTGAAACATTTAAAACCTATTCTGTTTCGCCTGCTCAATTTGCTGATCAAATGAAGGCTTTGAAAGATAGCGGTTACGAAACAATATTACCTGACCAACTTTACAATTACCTGGTATTTAATGAAGAATTGCCTGAAAAGCCCGTCATGCTTACTTTTGATGATGCTATTGAAGGACAATATACCATTGCCGCGAAAGAAATGGAAAAGTACGGTTTTAAAGGTGTATTCTTTTTAATGACTATTCCGATAGGAAAACCAAGGTACATGACCAAAGAGCAAATAAAAGACCTCGCGGATAAAGGCCATGCGATGGAATCTCATACATGGGATCATCATATGGTCACGAAATTAGAAGGAGATGATTTTGAAAAACAATTTGGAGGGTCGAATAAAACAATTGAGGAAATAACCGGGAAAAAAGTCACTTATTTTGCATATCCGTTTGGGATCTGGGGCAAATCTGTTTTTCCTGAATTGGATAAAGCGGGGTATAAAATGTCCTTTATTCTTTCTACAAAACGGGACTCAACTCAGCCTTTGCATACTGTGAGAAGAATGATTGTGCCGACACAATGGTCAACAAAAGGAATGTTTAGTGCCATGAATAAAACGTTTCAATAAAAAAACATGAAAAAGTATTTTGTGATTTTCGGGTGTTTTTTAGCAGCCTGTTCTTCCAACAACAGCTCAGAAACTACTACGAAAATTGCTGAAGTGCAGGAGGTACCGGTAATCGATTCCACCTCTTTTGTTGGGGGCTGTTATACCGCCATATTAAATCAGGATACTTCACAACTTTTATTGCGCCATAAGAATGGAGCAAAGTCTATATCCGGCGAACTGGAAATAAATAACTTTGAAAAGGATCGGAATAAAGGAACACTTAATGGAGAAGTTGAAGGGGATTTAATCATAACGTGGTATGACTTCCAATCTGAAGGAGTGGGTTCCGTAAGACAAGTTGTTTTTAAGATTCAGGGCGATACTTTATATGAGGGATATGGCAACCTTGATAAAATGGGGGATACGCTCTATTTTAATAATATTGGAGCATTAAAATATCTAACGGAGAAACCTTATGTAAAAAGGGATTGCCCATAGAGTACTTTAAGACAAAAATAATTCATCCCATATCTGTATAGAAATCTAGGACAAACAAACAGAGAGATTATTGCAATATCATTTAGCATAGCATGACAACTTAGATGTCATGTTATGCTGTTTATGAAAATGGTGATGAAAATGATGCTGGCTTTATAGCCGTTTATTTAGCAATTTCCATTTTTACCTTTTTGTTTTTTATCCGCTCATCTTTTATCTGATGAAGTAAATTGTTCATTTTTACTTTTCTGATCGCAACAAAAGAAGAAAAGTCTTTTACTTCTATTAAGCCAATATCCTCTTTCTTTAAATCCCCTTTATTGGATAAAAATCCTACAATATCCACTTTATTTACTTTGTCTTTTTTTCCTGCTGCAATGAAGAGAGTAGACCATTTAGGTTTATCAGGAATTTCAATGGTTTCCGGAAGAGTGATGTTTTCTACTGTTTCCTGAATGTATTCCGGTAATACTTCTTCCGGTCCTATAATTAAGATGACAGTACCACTGGCATCCATCCTTGCTGTGCGTCCGTTTCTATGAATAAATGCATCCTCGGTATGCGGTAAATGATAATGAATAATGTATCTGATATTTGGAATATCCAGTCCGCGGGAGGCAAGATCTGTCGTAATCAATACATTGGTTGTTCAATTCCTGAATTTACATAAAGCACTATCTCTTTGGTGTTGTTCCATCCCGCCATGATAAAATTCATTATTAATGCTCTTATCAGAAAGCATTTGACTGGTGCGCTCCACCGCATCGCGGTGATTGCAAAACACTATGGTCGAACGGTTTCCCAGGTGACAAATTAATTTAAACAATGTTTCTGCTTTGTCTTTATCTTCCGATGCAACTTGCTGAAAAGCTAAGGACTTTGTTTCTTCTCCTGAAAGGAAATTAAGTCTTTCCGGATTTTTCAATGTGATAAATTCGGGTATTTCAACTGCATCTGTAGCGGACGTCAGAATTTTTTTCTCTACTTTTTTAAGAGAAGTAATGATAAATTCAATTTCTTCCAGGAAGCCCAGTTCGAGGGATTTATCAAATTCATCCATTATAAGCGTATCTATCGAGTCAATTGTAATGTTTCCACGACGGATATGATCACAAATTCTTCCGGGAGTACCTACAATAAGCGCAGGCGGTTGGATTAAATTGTTTTCTTCAATTTCTCTTTTATGGCCACCATAGCAGGCGGTAATCTTAAAACCAGTCCCCATTTGTTTGAAGACTCTTTCTATTTGGATAGCAAGTTCCCTTGAAGGCACCACAATCATTGCCTGAGTGTTATTATTTGCCTTATTTAATCTATCTAAAACAGGGATTAAAAATGCCAGTGTTTTACCGGAACCCGTATCAGATAATAAGATAACGTCGTTTTCAGATTTTGCGGATTTCACAGAAGCTTCCTGCATTTCATTCAAAGCCTCAATCTGCAAATTAGCCAGGATATTTTTAAGAGAATAATTCTTACTCATAACTGCAAAAATAAGTAAAGCTGAATGGATATGATATTTACTTTTAAAATTTAGTCAGATAATTATAATCATTTTATTTTTAATTGGGGCTGTTTTAACCGTTAATATTTCCTCGTAAGCATCTGCAAGTCAGATAGAATCAAAGAAATGCTGCCATTCAGAAAGGGGGATTTATTGTAATATTTTATTAAAATGGTGGATTCTACGAAATGCTTTCTTAATTTTGACGACTTAAATTATGAC
>JBDSBN010000387.1:0-4854 GCA_039921585.1 Ginsengibacter sp.
CTACAAAAGGGGTTTTCGCATTCTTGATGGCATCGCTGTCTTTTGAATGACCAATACCCCAGCCATCCATAATTATTAAAATCGCTTGTTTGTCTTTCATCTTACAAAATTAATTATTCGCACGAACAATATTTTATTGATTTTATATTTTAAGTTTCATTGAATATGCCCGGAAGTTGGCAGTAACTATTTACCACTAAATCTTTCCTAATGTGGCCAATTTTCAATAAAATGGCATGAATGTAGTAAATTGCTAATTAAACCTACCTCATGAAACAACTATTATTATTCTCCATTGGTTTCCTTTTATCCTACATGAGTTATTCACAGGATATACTTTCCGGATTAAAAAGTGGGAATGCGAAAGAAATCGCAGAATACTTTGATAACACTATTGAAATCACTTTAAAAGGGAAAAACAATTCTTACGATAAGAAAAAAGCAGAAGATCTTTTACAGAGTTTTTTTACTGAAGTAAATGTAAAAGGTTTCCGTATAATTCATGAAAGCGCAAGCGGTTCTTCTCAATATTACATTGGTAATTTAATAACTGCAGATGGACCTTATAGAACCACCGTTTACACAAAAGAAAAAAATAAAAAAACAGTTATACAGGAAATCCGGTTTGAAAAATAGCGGAAGATATTATCTCAATCAACATCCTGACCAACAATAGAATAAATTCTCCTTCTTGGAACAACATATTCGCTTTTTAAGATTCCGTCTTTGAACCTTTTTTAAATAAGTTTGTATAATGACAGATGATAAAAACTTCATTAAAAACTTACACCAATTAATTGAAAGTGCTTTCCTGGAAGATATTGGTACAGGTGATCATACAACACTTGCCAGCATCGGTAAAGAAGCCAAAGGTCGGGCAGTTTTAAAAATAAAAGATGAAGGTATTCTGGCAGGCGTAAATGTTGCAGAACTCATATTTCTTTATGCAGAACCAACCTCTGTTTTTACAAAATTAAAAAACGATGGTGATCGGATGCATCATGGAGAAAAAGCTTTTGAAATTGAAGCTACTATTTACACTTTACTAACCTGTGAAAGACTGGTGCTTAATTGTATGCAAAGAATGAGTGGAATAGCTACCCTTACAAATCAATATGTGGAACGATTAAAAGGCTTTCCGGCAAAACTTTTAGACACCCGAAAAACAACACCTAATTTTCGATTATTAGAAAAAGAAGCGGTAAAAATTGGAGGTGGACACAACCATCGTTTTGGACTGTATGATATGATTATGCTAAAGGACAATCATATAGATTATTGCGGAGGAATAGAAAAAGCGATTGATAAAGTGACAGAATATATCCAGGTAAACAATCTCGATTTAAAAATTGAAATTGAAACCCGAAACCTGGAAGATGTACAGAAGGTTTTAAAAAAAGGTACGGTGCATCGGATTATGTTGGATAATTTCAGTCCCGCAGACGTCAAAGAAGCCATAAAATTAATTGATGGAAAGTATGAAACAGAAGTGAGTGGCGGCATTACTCTTGAAAATATTCTTTCGTATGCAGATTCAGGAGTTGATTATATTTCGAGTGGTGCAGTGATCCATCAGGCAAGAAGTTTAGATCTAAGTTTAAAAGCAATTATTGAATAATCAAAAAATGAACAGAAAAAAATCAAAGAGCTCAGGAGGTATCGTTTATTCTACTTCGCAGGATTTTAAATTAACTGAAGAAGAAGAACAAGAAAGGATTATCGCGCCTCCGGCGCAACAACAGTTGAAAGTATTGCTGGATAGAAAACAGAGAGGCGGAAAAGTAGTGACTCTAATCGAAGGATTGCAATTAAGCGATTCGGATATAGATGATATGGCCCGACAATTAAAAACACATTGTGGTGGCGGAGGGTCAGCAAAAAACGGGGAAATCATCATTCAGGGAGATCATCGGGATAAAATCGTTCAATGGTTAATAAAAAAAGGCTTTTCAAAAACAAAAAGAGTCAGCTAAACGAAGATTTTTATTAGAGTTTTTCGGGCAGCATACAAATGATATTAAAATTAATGTCCGGAATCTCTAGAAAAGCCCAAGCTCTTTTGGTAACTTTATATTTAACCTTAAGAATTATGATCTCAAAAATTTCCGAAGGAGTTACTGTTAGCGTAGAAACTTTTTACCAACCTGAATATAGCAATCCTATCGTCGGCGATTACATGTTTGCGTATCGGATTACTTTGGAGAATCACAATTCATTTCCTGTCCAATTATTACGCCGTCACTGGTTTATTTTTGACAGTATTTCCGGACATAAGGAAGTGGAAGGAGATGGAGTTATCGGCATACAACCAATCATTGATTCCGGCAAAAAATATCAATATATGAGTGGGTGTAACTTACAAAGCGATATAGGAAGAATGCACGGTATTTACCATATGGAAAATAGCCTGACGAAAAAGTCTTTTGTCATTAATATTCCCACTTTCGATTTAGTGGTTCCTTTAAAATTGAATTAAGCCCTCGGCTTATACTTAGACAGACTATAAATTTCTCTTGAATCCATTCCCATTAAATCTTTCAGTGAAGTTTCAGGATACTTATCCATGTATTTTTTGACTATTTGCCATCCTGCAAACGACCCCAGATTGCCTGGTGCATTATCGCCAAATTCCGGAGTTTTAGGACTTTCTCCTATATAATTTTTAATGATATCCTGTTCCTGTGTATTTAACAGTTCGTTATTCAAAAAGAAACTCCATATGACGCCTTCATTTTCCGTGGCAGCGCTCAATTGATTTTCAGTATAACCGAGAATTAAATGTTCCGGTGTTTTTGGCAAAAACTTACTGACTAAAAAAAGAAATTTTCCCTTTTCAACCATTTGTTCGATTAACGGCCTACCCAAACTTTTATCTTCAAACATATCGTCTGCTATATTTCGCATACTATTGATCTTTATATGATCCGAGTCAAAGTTTTCAGATATGAATGAAGGATATAAAGACTGGCCTGCTGCACTTCTGTAAAATGAAAACTCGCTTCCGAGATGAAGCTGCAAGCCGATTCCCAAACCATCCGGAGTGAGAACATCGCCCTGAATTCCAAAGGAAGTTAAAAAGTTTGCATCCAACGGACCAATAAAAGTAATAACCGACTTCGGCAGTTTGTATTCCGGAAAATAATATTTTACATATTGTAATGCTGTACTGATTTCATCAGAATACTTTTTGAAATCCTTGTACTGCATATCAGCAGAATCCTTAATGGGAGTGTAATCCAGGATAAATTGTTTTATCGCCTGCTGATGATCATGATTACCCGCCAGAATGCTATCCATTTCAAGTCCCAAAATATTGTACACAAAGTCGCCTGTAAAGCCAGGATACTTCTGAATTAAAGATTGCAAAGATTTACTCAAATTTGTAGTATCCATTGCAAAGAAGTCCTGTTCGAAACGCATGATTTGCAGCTCTACTTTAATAGAAGAAACGTCCGGTGCTTTAGCACCACTGTTACAAGAGAAGAATACTACAGAAAGTAATGATATCAATAAACTATTTCTCATATGCAAATAAAAGAAAAAATAACCTGAACTACCTTTTAAGTTTCGTTAATCCGTTAATTTTACAAGATGAAAATATTCATAGCTCAACAAAATTATCATATTGGAAATTTTGAAAAAAACACACAGAAAATATTAGGAGCTATCTCCGAAGCGAAATTAAAAAAGGCAGATTTAATTGTCTTTAGCGAACTAAGTGTTTGCGGTTATCCCGCCAAAGATTATTTGTATTCCTCAGCGTTTATAGATCAGTGTTATAAAAGCATCGATACAATTAAAGAACATGCAGATAATATCGGTGTAATCATCGGTTCACCCGCCAGAAATCCAAAGAAAGAAGGAAGACCTTTATACAATGCAGCTTTTTTTCTTCATGAAAAAGAGATTAAAAACATTATTTATAAAACATGTCTTCCAACCTATGATGTATTTGATGAAGCCCGTTATTTTGAACCCGGATCTGAATGGCAGGTCATTTCTTTTCAAGGAAAAAGAATCGCTCTTACCATCTGTGAAGATATCTGGAACCTCGGAAATCATCCGCTTTACCCCATATGTCCGATGGATATATTAATGAAAGACAAACCGGAGGTAATGATCAATATTTCAGCATCCCCTTTTGATTATACACATGTGGATGACAGAAAAGCAACGATCAAATCCAATGTTAGTAAATATGGTCTCCCTTTGATTTAT
Organism: Ginsengibacter sp.; assembly: GCA_039921585.1. GTDB lineage: Bacteria > Bacteroidota > Bacteroidia > Chitinophagales > Chitinophagaceae > Ginsengibacter. Next base: position 4,219 of record JBDSBN010000387.1, read on the forward strand.
TGTAACTCAATTGGTAGTCAGTCCGAAATTATTTTTGACGGTTCTTCCCTGGTTTTTGATAAAAATGCTCATTTGGTGTGTCAGTTGCCCCAATTTGAAGAAGCACTTATGGAAATTATCTTAAAGCCGGATGGCACCTTTAACTCAAAAACAATAGAACCGGCAGAAGCTTTACCAAATCAACAATCAGAGCCAGAAGAATTAATGCCTGAATTAAATATCGGGCAGGTTCACGATGCTATTATATTGGGCATACGGGATTATTTTTCAAAAATGGGTTTCAAAAAAGCAATCTTAGGAAGTAGCGGCGGTCTGGATAGCGCTGTTTCAATAGCGCTTGCCTGTGAGGCATTAGGCAAAGAAAATGTGCTTGCGGTATTAATGCCCTCTGAATATTCGACGGATCATTCTATTACAGATGCGGAAAACCTGAGCAAAAACCTTGAAAATCCATACCAAATCATTCCAATAAAAAGCATTTATAAGGAGTTTTTAAAAGAATTAAAACCACTCTTCAAAGATTCCCCTTTCAATGTAGCAGAAGAAAATATACAAGCCCGGAGCAGAGGAGTTTTATTAATGGCTATAGCAAATAAATGGGGTCATATTTTATTAAACACTTCCAACAAAAGCGAA
>JBDSBN010000388.1:0-2588 GCA_039921585.1 Ginsengibacter sp.
AAGTCCTACAAGCATCGCTCCTCCTACAGTAAATATCATCCAGGAAATACCAATTGTGCGGGCCTTCTTAAGTTGTTTTACATGATCGATTGCCATAAACCGAACGATAATATGTGGCTGCCCGCAATAACCCAGCCCCCAGGCCAGAAGGGAAAATATTCCAATGGTCGTTGTGCCCTCAAACAGACTTAAATATTTTGGATCTTTCAGGCGGATTGTTTCAAAAACAGGTTGTATTCCACCTAATTGAGTAAATACTACAATTGGTACCAAAACAAGGGCTACTACCATAATTGTCCCCTGTACAAAGTCCGTTAAACTCACTGCCAGAAAGCCTCCCAGAAATGTATACAAAACCACCACAGAACTTGTCAACAGCAAACCCGAATAATAATTCATACCAAATGCCGATTCAAAAAGCTTTCCTCCGGCAACCATTCCCGCTGAGGTGTAGAGCGTAAAAAACACCAGAATAACCAAACCGGAGATCAGGCGTAATAACCGGGAATTATCGCGGAATCGTTTTTCAAAATAATCTGGTATTGTAATCGCATTATTTGCTTTTTCTGTATATACCCTTAAAGATGGCGCGACAAAAACATAATTCAAATATGCGCCGATTGTAAGCCCGATGGCAATCCAGCTACTGGATAGTCCTGCCACAAACATGGCTCCCGGAAGTCCCATAAGTAACCATCCACTCATATCCGCTGCTCCGGCAGAAAGTGCTGTAACAGCAGGACCTAATTTTCTCCCTCCTAATAAAAATTCATTTACATTACTCGTTGATTTTTTATAAGCATAAATCCCAATACTTATCATCAAAATAAAATACAGGACAATTGCAAGCATTTGATATATATCCATAAAAAAGCAGTGTTTTGAAAGTCTAATTGTTACGAAATAAAAATAAAGGTATCGAAATAGATGATATGCGGATTAGGATAAAATAATAAAATTACAGGAGGTAAAAATAGATCTGTGATTATTTCATTTAAAAGTGACGGCGGTTAAAAAACATTTTGAACATTCTGTTTTTTGAAAAAAACACACCCATTCTCAATTTTAGCTTTTTTACAATTACCTTTCAAATTAAGAAAGTATGAATCATAAATGCAACTTTCAATGTGTTTTAAAAAAGATTATTCTTGAATTTAGTGGCTAATTGATTTATAACTATCAATAAAAAGAAATTTATTTTAAATTTCCGGGAAATTTATTTTTAATTGGATTTCTATAAATAAAAAGATGGAGGAAGTCATTTTACAAAATAAGAAAAATGCTTTATTCAAAAATCTCTACAGAGCATTATTGATTAATGGAACAGATGGAGTAATCATTGTTTTTTTCATCACAACAGGATTATCCTCCGCAAATGCTTCAACAAATATTATTTTGGGAACAGGAATAGGTGCTATTATTCTTTTTGCCTTATTCATGAGTGCCAGTGCATATATAGCGGGTAAAAAAGAAAAGAAACATTTTAATCTTTTATTGAATAAAGAATTTCAGGATGAAGAAGATTTAAAGGAGAAACGATTATTGGAAAACTTAGGGATAGGTATACAAATTCAAAAACTTGCTCAGGAAGAAATAGAAAAGGATCGCGAAAACTGGAAAAACATCCTGGTTAAATTGGAATATGCCAATAGCAAAACCACAACAAATAGTGTTTTTAAAAACAGTGCTCTTTCGGGTTTATCTTATATTATTGGAGGCATTATTCCCTTAACAGCCTATTTATTTACGACAGATATTCAAACAGCTTTACAGTATTCATCTATTGTATCTCTGACAACCCTATTCGTCTTAGGCTATTTTAAAAGTCTTATTTTAAAGCAACATTTATTAGGAGGAGCTGTCTACGCAGTTATTTTAGGAGCATTGGCTGGACTTGCCTCATTCTTTATTGCAAGACATTTTTATTGAAAGCATTCATTATAAAATCTTTTTAAATGCTCAAAGAAATAAAATGCATACACACGTACAATTTTAAAAATTTCTACTCCTATTATTTCTACCAGGAATCTTTTTGACTTCCTCCTTGTTTTCTCAAATACCGGATTCAATTTTGCCCATGCCGGACACAATGGCTATTCGCACAGGTTTGTCCGGAGGATCTCCTTTTATCGTAAAAACGGACAAACATCTGGATGGGATTTAAAACGAAGTATTGGAAGCTGTTGCAGGGCAACGGAATTGAAAATTCACTTCACAAGTTTCTCCTACCGTTTCCGATGGATTTTATTTTATGACCGTCCGCAATTGATGTATTAAAAAACGGGGAGGATAAAATGCATATTTCCACAGCAGAATATTATAAGCAAGGATTCGGCTTTGCAACAAGAATAAACAGTCCATTGAGTAAAAAAATCAATATCCGTCTTTTAGAACTAAGTGAGCAAAACCGTATCAACAGAGTAGTACGTGCCTGGTTGGGAGAGGAAAATAAATAAAGCAGATAATCGAGTAGGAAGGTAGCCATTAGTTGGCTACCTGTCCTCTCACACCACCGTGCGTACCGTTCGGTACACGGCGGTTTGTTAGAAGAGTTTCCTCTGGTGTTCCGTTTTCCGATAGTAATAGGT
>JBDSBN010000389.1:0-9998 GCA_039921585.1 Ginsengibacter sp.
CTTCCCGGATGGTCCCAGGAAAATAGATTAATAAAGTCTGGTGATAAAACGGCCTGGGAAGAGTTGGACAGGATTAAAGATAGCTTTAGAGCTCCAAAGAGTGGAAGTTCTTTTATAGAAATAAGGCAACTTGAGGATAGTGAAGCGAAAAGGAAAAGCGATCTGGCTTCTGCATTCTTGACGAATTTCCCTAATAGTCCTTACTATGATGAAGTGCTGACTATGTATTTCCACCCAACATTTAGGCCTTATTTTATTAAAGACAGCTTTTCAGACAGTCACGGTGCTTTGTTACAGCAACTTCAGCTTCAGTTAAAAAATGCTGATTCTCCAGACTTGAAAGCGCGACATTTCGCAAAACTCGAGAGGTTGCTTGTGAGAGACGACCAGGCTTTTGAACACTGGCTTCAATTTGGACAGTCTCTTGTAGCAAATCGGTTAGCTTCCAATATATCCCCTAAGCATAAACTGGACCTTGAGTTGCGACTGTTAAATCGTGATACAGATCTAGCTTTAAGCCGTTATCAGGCTTTAGATAAGGATCCGAAAGAATACAGTTTTTGGGAGCGGTTTGATGCAGAATATTGGAAGCCTTACCTCGTGAGGGTAGAAGGTCTTTTAAAAAGATATCCAGATAGTGAATCTATTGCTTCTTTTATTAAGAATTTTATCAGTTTTGTTGTGATTTATTCTCCTTCTCTTGAAGAATCCTATTGGAAGCATTTCCTTGGTCTTACCAGTACCGACAGTACGTTCTCTGATCAAATAGCATTTGTGGAGCTTCACGATTTGGCTGTAGAAAATATCGCGGCTCTTACAGCTTTAAAAACCGCTGATCCTAACTCGCCTTTGAAGATGCGGTTTATAGATTTACATGGCAATATTATAGACTTAGATAGCCTGAAAGGAAAGGTAGTGTTGATAGATTTTTGGTCAATCCGGTGTCTTCCGTGCATTCAAGAAATGCCTTATGTTGTTGAATTGTATAATAAGTATCGAAATCAGGGATTGGAAGTTATTGGAATAGTGGCAGAAGGCGATGCTGCATGTGATGCTGTTCTTAAAATAACAGCAAAGGCGAAAGCCCCATGGCCTCAGAGTTTAGATAAAGGTAAATTAGCCAAAATAAGTTATCAATCATTGTTCAACGTAACCTCGTTCCCAACATTATGGTTATTGAACAAAGAGGGTAAGGTTGTTGACAAGAACGCCCGGGGCGCTCGCCTCGAACCACTGATTCGGGAAAATCTGGGCCTGGAACAGTTGAAATTTGATTATACAAACCCTTCTTTTTAGAGTACCAGACAGGCCCGGATACAAAATATAATTTTAATTTTAAATTGATTTTAATGGATAATTCCAGATTGAGAATTGAACGCCTATCTCACCAATATACTACCCAATGGGCGGTTAAGGATGTGAGTTTCGAAATTGAAAGCAATGGCGTTGTTGGGCTTTTGGGATCAAATGGTGCGGGTAAATCTACTTTAATGAACATCATGTGTGGGGCTTTATATCAAACCAGAGGTGATGTTTATATTAATGGGATGGATATACGAAAAGATCCAAAGGAAGCTAAGAAACAAATTGGATTTCTTCCTCAAAAGGCACCACTATATCCTGACCTAACCGTTGATGAATATCTCTATTATTGTGCCAAGTTAAGACTGATAAACAAGAATTACATTGGAAAAGCAATGGAAGAGGCTAAAACAAGATGCGGAATTATGCATTTTAGCCATAGGTTATTAAGAAACCTTTCTGTTGGATACCAACAACGTGTGGGTATAGCTCAGGCAATTATACATAAGCCCAGACTTGTTGTTCTCGATGAACCGACAAATGGTTTAGATCCGAATCAGATTATTGAGGTCAGAAATCTCATAAAGAACATAGCGAACGATTGTTCCGTACTGATATCAACGCATATTTTATCGGAAGTTGAAGCCATCTGCGATCATATAAAGATGATTGAACATGGTATAATGGTTTTTGAGGGAACAATGAAGGATTTTAGAGATGCAGTTAAAACAGATACGTTCCTGGTAAAACTTAGAAATCCACCTTCTACAGACCATATTGAATCTATTGAAGGGGTTGAGGCCGTAGAGCAGTTAAATGATAGGAGGATTTTTCGCCTGACAATAAGCAATGAAGAGGTGACGCTTGATCGAATTGTTAAAAGGAGTATTGATTCTAATTGGCGTCTCTATGGTATAGATGCTGAAAAAGCTTCGCTTGAAGAAACATTTGCTGCATTATCAAAAAATCAGTTTCTAAATTAAATTTTGAAAAATTAATGAAAACAATTCTGGATATAACAAGAACGGAACTTAAAACTTTATTTTATTCCCCCATTGCCTGGCTCATCCTGTTCATTTTTGTCATACAGGCTAATATTACATTTTCAGATGTTTTTGAATGGCTTTTGAAGTTTAAGGAAGCAGGTAGAAGCATGTCAGATATAACTACCAGCATTTTTTCAAATCAGCAGGGGGATCAAGGTGTTCTTCCGAAAATGAAAAGTAATCTCTATTTGTATGTTCCTTTATTGACTATGGGCTTAATGAGCCGGGAGATCAGCAGTGGATCCATCAAGCTTCTTTTTTCATCTCCGGTTTCATCTTTTCAGATTGTACTAGGTAAGTACCTGGCCATGTTACTTTACGGACTTGTTTTTCTGGTCGCTTTATGCGTTCCTATTATTTTTGGTGCTTATGGTATTAAAGATCTTGATGTTCCCTATCTGCTTTCGGGTCTCCTGGGTATATATCTGTTAATTGGAGCTTACTCTTCTATTGGCCTGTTCATGTCATCTCTTACCTCCTACCAGGTTGTTGCTGCATTCAGTACACTAGCGCTTTTAGGTGCATTAAATTATGTAGGAAATATCGGACAAGATATTGAATTTGTCAGAGAACTTACTTACTGGTTGTCTATGTCTGGCCGTTCGGAAGCCATGATATCAGGTTTGATAATAAGTGAAGACCTTGTTTATTTTTTAGTAATAATCGCTTTATTTCTTTGTTTTACTGTTGTACGGTTGGAGGCTGGAAGAATACGTAACAGACTGCAAAATTTCGGAAGGTATTTTTCAACCGTTTTAGCCGGCGTTTTGCTGTTGTTTATTTTTTCTAGACCTGCTTTTAAATTCTACAAAGATGTAACCGCCACAGAACGCAATACTTTGAGAAAAAGCAGTCAGAATATCTTAAAAAATATTGAAGGCAAAGTAACTATTACCACATATGTAAATTTGCTGGATTATTATGCTTTCTTTGGCGTCCCAGCCCAGGTTAAAAAAGACATGAAGCGCTTTGAAATGTATACACGCTTTAAGCCAGACCTCCAGTTTAAATATGTTTATTATTGGGATACTCCTACAAATAACCCGTACATATATCAGAATTATCCGGATAATTCTGATGAGGAAATAGCAAAGAAAGTGGCAAGTATATACAATATTGGCTTTGATAAAGTATTAAATCCGGAACAGGTTAAGAATGTCGGTTTGAAAGATGAAGGCAACGTGTTTGTACGACTTTTACAGCATGAGAACGGGAATAAGATCTTTCTGAGAATCTTTAAGGATATGGAGGTTCTTCCTGATGAAAAGGAAATTTCTGCTGCTTTAAAGTGTTTACAAACCGGCAGTATTAAAGTAGGCGTAATAAATACACATGGAGAGCGTGAAGTATTTAAGACTGGTGATTCCGATTACAGTACCGCTACTGTTTTAAAAACCAACAGAGGGTCTTTGATAAATAACGGATTTACTTTTGAGAACGTTAATTTATCGGAAGGTGAAATTGATCCGGATTTAGACATTCTGATGATAGCTGATCCCAGGCACGCTATTAACGAAATGGAGCAGCATAAAATAATCAGATACATCGATAAAGGGGGAAATTTATTTGTATCTACAGAACCCAGGAGAAGAGAAAATGTCTCTTTTTTAGCGAATAAACTGGGGTTGTCTTTTAGAGAAGGAATTCTCGTTGAGCCTGACGATAGTTTTGCACCCGATTTGATTGTAAATAATTTAATCCCCGGCGTTCCTGAGAAGATCTCCTTTTTATTTGAAGCGATTTCAGAACAGAATGCTAAGGTAACCATGTTAGAGGGTATGGGGTTGGAATACGCTTCTGCAGGAGAAGGTGATTATGACGTAGAGCCTCTCTTGCAGACAAAATGGAGAGGGTGTTGGAATGAGCTGGAATCGACGGATTTTGAGACTGCGCCTCCTGTTTTAAACCCGGATGTGGGAGAAGTAGAGCAACCTTATGAGATGGCCATTGCACTTTCAAAAACATTTGGGTCACGTGAGGACCAGCGTATTGTAGTATTGGGAGATGCGGATTGCTTCAGCAATAATGAGATGATGATGAAACGGGAAGCATTGATAACAAATAATTCAGCTTTTTTATCCGGAATCTTTGAATGGCTTTCAAATGGACAAGTTCCGGTAGACGTGCGTAAGCCACCATTTCCGGATAACGGATTTAAAATAAGTTTTAGTTTGTTTAAGATATGGAAGATAGTTATGGTTTGGCTGCTTCCACTAGGGATCGGGGTTACTTACTTATTTGTTTGGTTCAAAAGAAGAAGTATTTAGAAAGAAGATGACCTTCTCCATGAAAATGTTCAGGTTCGTTAAATAAGGAAAAGGCTGGACATCAAATAATTTATTTAAATTTTTTAAATTGATAAATATGAAACGGATTTATTTTTTAGTAGCACTTTTATTTTTAATAAGTTCCTTAAATGCCCAAACAGCGGATCAGGTTATTGATAAACATATTTCAAAAATAGGGGGTATGGCTGCCTGGAATAATATAAAGTCTATTCAGTTGAAGGGGAAATTTAATTCTTCTGCCGGCTCGGAGGAAATTCTTACTATAAGTAAAAAAGGAAAGCTTTTAGGGTATAAAATTATTAATGGAAAGCGAATAGTACAATTTGTGGTAGATGGCTTTAATTTCTGGGATCTAAACAATGGGAAGCTCCTAAAAAGAAGTGAGGACATGGCATTGAAGGCCAATAAGGAGGCGGCTGAATTTCCTCTGTTGTTTTTAACGGCTAAGGAACAGGGTTATAAAGCAGAGTTTGTCGGTGAAGAGAATATTCTCGGTAAACCTTGTTATAAGATAAAGATAGCAAAAGGTGATATTTATGTAAAGGGTAAAAAGATTACTGACGAATCGTTCTCATTTATTAATAAAGAGACCTATTTGGAGATGTTATCCATAACAAAAGATACGAGAACTGAGCTTATGACATATACCTATTATAAAGACTACAAGAAGGTTAATAATGTCTTGATGCCGTTTAATGTTACCTGGTTTGTCAATGATATCCAATTATCCATAAATGTTAGCACATACATTCTTAATGCCCCGATTCACGACTCTTTGTTTCTTGTAGAGAATTGATAAAATGACGGTGCAATCCACCCATATCCGCCGCCGGGATTAATACCGGTTTTGCCCAATGTTTATGCCGGATTGTGAGATACTGCGATTGTTTCCGGGTATGTGGGCAGTTAATTATGAAAAGCGGTTCTCCTACACGCCTTACAATGACATATCAAGTCGGCACCAAAGGAAGAAAGTTATTATAGTAAAGAATGACTGGACTAATACCCTCCCTTTTCAAGGAGGAGTATCCGCCAGCTGGCGGAGAGGTGGTTGATTGTATATAATTACCCCGCATGTACCGCTCCTTTAAGGAGAGGAATTAGGGCTCAGTTTCTTCTCCCCTCTCTTCGGGAGAGGGGGCGGGGTGAGGTGCTTGCTGCAGAGCTCTTTTACTGGCGCGGGTCGCCCGGCTTGTGACTTAGCCGTTACTTGATGTAACCGGAAAATAAGAATGCTCCATCATCAGCAAATAAGGATGTAGCACTTTCGGCAAATTAGAATGTATAAGGGACCCCGAAAAATATCGGGCAGGTGAACTCTTCTTTTTTTAAATTCCTAATCTCGTTATTGATACACGATCCGTCTGTGTCGATTCTGAAAACCTTTGGAATAAAAATTATCATAAAATGGTTCGTGTAAGACACGAACCTCGGATTAGGGAAGATAATAATGAAGAGATGGAAGAAGCCCTTTTAATTGCAGAAGCGAAGGTCAATGGTAAATATTATAATGATGGTTTTTATATTAATTCTACTATTATAGAATCTTGTGACAATTTAAATATCCCTCCTCATTACCAAAAAATAATTGGATAATTGGCTGCATTTGAAGATCATATTCTGCAAGCTAAAAAAAACTTATCTTTTTTAGTACTTACAAACGTGAATAGTCAATCTTACTGGGATTGGCAAATAACCATAAGTTTTTACGTTTGCGTGCATATAGTGAATGCCCATATAGCAAAAACAGCAGATCTTCATTATAGAACCCACGAAGCAGTTAAAAATGCTTTAAATCCATATAACGAACTATCTATTTGTAAAATTCCCAAAGATGTTTATTTGTCCTATGCTAAAATTGAGGCCTTATCAAGGAGGGCCAGGTATTTATGCAGCGATGATAAAAACAACACAAGCGATCAGGCTCAATTTACATACGACAGACATTTCGCAAAAACCATAAGACATCTGGATAAGGTGATGGAATATTTTAGTAACCATTATAATTTCAAATTTGATAAATCTAAAATCTCTTGTCCGGGTTTGTCAAGAGGTGAGAACATGACTATCTGGATCATTCCAACATCCCATCATGACAAACGGTTTAAATCTCCTGAAAGATTCTACCATAAACAATCACCTTATTATGAATTAGCACCCGTATCTTGTTCTTTTTACACAATGTAAATAAATGCTATGCCGTTATTTGCTGTCTGCCTTAATCATACTTAGTGGGGGATGAGCCAGATTTACCGCGCTTCCACTGCGTTCCCACTGTGTAAATTTAACGCAGTGGGAACGCAGTGGAGTACTATAAGTTCCGCAGGAGAACCAAAGAAGCCTGGTGAAGGAAGAATTGATCAACGGGAAGTAAGAATTTTTGAAATGGAAGATGTCTAATCCAACGTGATTTGATTAATAACTCCAAAGGTTAAACACGAATTTAACGCACGAATTACACAAATTTTTCAAACACCGGAATTTGAACATCGAACCCGGATTTCTGACGAACTTCGGAGTTGATTTCAAAATTAAACATCGCAGGTATTATCTAATTATTTGCGGACCATTTGGCTAACTATTACTTCCGTTTGGACCATTTACTTATCTTAATTTGCAAAAGAACCGTGGATTTTCTCTGAGAGGCTGCAGAAAATGATTTACTATCATAGATGAAAATAGGAAGCCATTTAAGAGCCAGAGTTTTTAATCGTTTGCCGTAGTGCCGAAATAGCATATTTTGATTTAAATTTAATTGCAATACTAATCCTGACCGTATAAAAACCGCCTTCAATGAAAAGTAGCTTTTATGCGATTATCAGCCCACGATATCAAATGTATAGAAACTGCAAAAGAGTTTATTCTTGCAGACCTCACCAGGCATTACAGCATTCCTGAAATTGCTGAATATGCCGGAATCAATATCAATAAATTAAAAGTGGGTTTTAAATTATTGTATAGTTCAGGTATTTACAATTACCTGCAGGAAAGGCGCTTAGAAAGGGGGAAATACCTTTTAGAAAATACCGACAAATCCCTGAAAGAAATCATTCCTCTGATCGGCTATAAACATATCTCAAGCTTTATCAAGGCCTTTAAAAAGGAATACGGACTTCCGCCCGATGTATGGAGACGGAAACAGTATTATGCGGTTGAATAGCCTTCGGCTGTTGAATGGCGTTGCCGTTGAATAGCCTTTGGCTGTTGAATGCCTTCGGCGTTGAAGAATTACATCATTCAAAGCGAAGCTTTCAACATGAAATATTCAGCGCGTAGCTATCAACGCGTAGCCTTCAACACTCAGTATCTCCGCCATCTTTTGAATCCTTTTGGACAACTATTCGTTCCGTCTGCAACACTTTTCGTTCCGATTGAAATACTTTTCCCTTCTACCTTGTGTGTGAATAAAAGAAGATGAAAATCGGTGTTTGGAAATAATAATTTAAAGACAAAATTCCCGTTCGTGTATCATTTCAATTTAAAACGTTTATCATGAAAAAACGGATACCTGATATTATTAGCGGATTATTGATCCTGCTGTTTGTGTACGCGGCGGCAAGCAAATTGTTTGATTACGAACAATCCGGGATGCAATTGAGTCGTTCACCGGTGATCGGGGACTATGCTGGGGTATTGGCCTGGCTGGTACCGGCAATGGAACTTTTGATTGCGGGTATGCTAACGATATTGGCTACACGCTTAACGGGATTATATGCCTCCCTTCTTCTTTTATTAGCATTTACAGGTTACATAGCGGGCATGCTTTTCTTTCAGGAGCATTTACCCTGTTCCTGTGGCGGCGTCATTGCTCTGCTGAGCTGGAAGCAGCATTTGTTTTTTAGCCTGTTTTTTATAGGGCTGAGTGGGTTTGGCATTGTTGTATTAAAGAAGGAGAAGAAATTAAATAGTCAAAAAATATTTCGCGCGAATAAAAAGGAAGGAAGCTGAAAACCTATAATAGAGTAAGCAAAAATTTATTCACTTTTCTGGTTGGGTTAAAAATAAAATCCTGCCGGATATGGAAACTTATTTAAAAATTTAAAAAGATTAATTATGAAAAAGTATATAACAGGAATTTTTGCTGTAATTTTTGCCGTATGCGCAGCAGCTTTTACAACTAATGTCCAAAACAGTGACATGGTAACATTTGTTTATACCCCGCCATCTACAGACAATTATACTCAGTCCAACGTGCAAAATAAGCTTCACTGGGCACCAGGTACGGAGTGCGGCTCGGGTGAAAATAGAGCCTGTAGTTTCGAGGTATCTTTAGATGATACACAATCCGGTGGGACAGAACTTGGACCTAATGTAAGTATAATAGCAGAAGAAGGAGGTGTGCCCGGAAAATATCTTGTTACCAGCGGTAATGAGATTTCGGCAATTCATAATAGAAACTAATTCATTGCGGATATTATGAATAAAAAGAGGAATATTGATTCAATTCAATATTCCTCTTTTACTTTTAAGTTTAAAATAGTGACGTTATTGAGGATTTTGCTGCATACCTGTTAGATTTATTATATCCGTGGGCAAAGGCAAAGCATATCTATTTTCATTTGGAGAAAGTGTGAAATAAACATCGCCGATTTTTCTCCTCAATATAATATTGTATCCTTCCTTATTAAGTCGCTTTATATCCATCCATCGAAGGCCACGAAATAGCAACTCTTTTCTTCTTTCCTGCAAAATTAAATGCAATGCCTCATCAGGATTGGTGGCAGTTAAAGGCGTATAAAGAACACTGTTATTCCACCTGTTTTTCATTAGTGTATTTAAATCTGAAAGTGCCGCAGGTACATTATTAAGCCGGGCATAACACTCTGCCCTCGTGAGGTAAATTTCGTCTGATGCAATTCCTGAAAAAAAATGATTACTGTAAGCGGTATTATAATTTCCTTTAAATTTTTGATACATGCCGTCTGGTAGAAAAAAAGCGGATTTTCTTAAATCCTCCTGATGATAGCTTCCGTATAAGAATGTATCTACTTTCGCTCTGCTAGGAGATATAATCCCGTTATAAATATTCATAGCGGTGTAAAATATTATTTCTTCATTGAAAGGCTGAAAAGGCACGATTGAGCCGGCATTCACACTTCCAGCGTTATAATCAAGTAGCGTATTCTTTATTTGTAAACACAAATCGGCATACCTGAATGCGCTATCATATTGCCGCATTGATAAGTAAGTTCTTGCCAATAACCCATAAGCTGCAGCCTTGGAAGGCCGCATAGAATGATCCGGGAGATCAGGAAGATATTGAATAGATCCTTTAGCATCTTTAATTACCCTCTCATATGTTTCTTCAACAGTTGATCGTACGGATTTTACGTTGAAATCCGCACCCAGCCGTAATACAATT
>JBDSBN010000390.1:0-5190 GCA_039921585.1 Ginsengibacter sp.
TCACTTAAGTGCAAAAGATTGCTGAGGTAATGATTTTTCATTTTTCATTTAGGGTTTTAATGCTCAACCTCCATGTTTTGATGCAAGGGTGATAATTTTTGTGAATAACGAAGTTCCGCCATGACCATGCGGCGTCGCATTGGATTGCAGCATATTCAACAATTGTCTTTCTTCCTTTGCGGGGTTAAAACCGCTTGCCCGCAGCCAGCGAAATAGCGGCTCTTCGTATGGAATGAGTACCTGATCTTCCTGAATAAACAGATGTAAATGCTTGTTGCCTATTTCATAACAAATAGTCCCCATCTCCAACATGGTTTGCGGGCTTACCACAATCGCTTCGCAGGGTTTGATATGCACGACAACTGCTTTGTGTTCATCCAAATACAAGATATCATTTTGGAGTAAACGCTGCCCCTCTTTAAGAAAACGGATGGCTATTTCCATTCCGCCCACCGTTATTTTGCGTTGGATGCGTTTGGTAGTTTCATACCATTCCAGTTCAAGTGGATCTATGGTCAGCCCTTCTAAATGATGTGTTGCAGTGTTTCCTGCAATTTGATTTATGATCATGAATTATAATAAAGTCAACTTTTGCAATGACCATATACCGGTAATTCCAGTCTGTCATTTAAAATAAAAAATACCTCTGTGCCATTGGAAGGACACTTGCCGGCTCGCAGGTGACTATCTCTCCATCTACGCTCACATTAAAGGTTTCCGGATCCACATCGATCTGAGGAGTTTTATTATTATGAATCATATCTTTTTTGGAAACTTTGCGGCAGCCTGATACAGGAAGAATCATCTTTTTTAAACCATATTTCTCTACGATACCTTTTTCAAGAGAAATTTTGGAAACAAAAGTGGCACATGTTTCAGATAGCGCATTACCGAATGTGCCAAAAGTCCGACGATATATAACCGGCTGCGGAGTAATAATGGACGCATTCGGATCACCGATTTTTGCTCCGGCAATCATTCCACCCTTAACGATCATTTCAGGTTTTACACCAAACATTTCCGGGAGCCAGAGTACGATATCCGCCATTTTGCCTATTTCCACAGAACCGACATATTGTGAAATGCCATGTGCTATCGCAGGATTGATTGTGTATTTACTCACATAACGTTTTACGCGAAAATTATCATTCTGATTGTCCTTATCTTCTTCTAACGGACCCCGTTGTTTTTTCATGCTATCTGCCACCTGCCAGGTACGTATAATGGTTTCTGCTACACGTCCCATTGCCTGCGAATCGGAACTTGTGATACTGATCACCCCCATATCGTGCAACACATCTTCGGCGGCGATCGTTTCCGGCCGGATACGTGAATCAGCAAATGCCACATCTTCCGGAATATCCTTACTCAGATGGTGGCAGGTCATGAGCATATCTAAATGTTCCTCAATTGTATTTACTGTATAGGGCAAGGTAGGATTGGTGGAAGCCGGAAGCACATTTGGATACATGGCAGATTTAAGAATGTCGGGTGCGTGTCCACCTCCGGCACCTTCGGTGTGAAACATGTGTATCGTGCGTCCATCTATTGCTTTGAGGGTATCTTCCAAAAAACCCGCCTCGTTCAAGCTATCTGCGTGCAGGGAAACTTGTACATCATATTTATCCCCCACTTTTAAGGCCGCATCTAGTACAGCCGGAGTGGCTGCCCAGTCTTCATGCACTTTTAAACCCAATGCACCGGCTTCGATTTGTTCTTCAATTGGTGCTACGGTAGAGCTGCTACCCTTTCCGAGGAATCCGAAGTTCATCGGTAAAACATCGGTGGCCTGCATGATTTTTTGAATATTCCAGGAGCCGGGAGTTACTGAACTGGCTGTAGAACCGGCTGAGGGCCCAACACCGCCTCCAATAAGGGTGGTTATTCCACTAAACAAAGCGTGGTCAATTTGTTCGGCTGCTATAAAGTGCACATGGGTATCAATGCCTCCGGCGGTTGCAATCATTCCGGCGGCGTCATGTACTTCCGTGGAATTACCGATAATCATATTTTTATCGACATTGTCCATAATATTCGGATTCCCTGATTTGCCGATGCCTGCTATTTTTCCATCCCGAATGCCGATGTCCGCCTTGACAATTCCCCAATGATCAATAATAATTACTCCGATTAATACGAAATCAAGTACTCCTTCATCGCGGGTGACTACGGCAGATTGCGCCATTCCATCCCGAATGGTTTTTCCTCCTCCGAATTTATTTTCGTCACCATATCCGCAAAAGTCTTTTTCAATTTCTATGATCAGATCAGTATCGGCTAAGCGAACTTTATCTCCAACTGTAGGACCGAACATTTTGGCATATCGTAACTTATCTATTTTCAAACTCATGAAGTAATGTTTTTAAAGTTTTTGGATTTTAGCCGTTCCATAGCGGCTCTTTTATTTTCCTCAGATGTCGTATCGCAATTGGTCAGATTATTTGTGCCATAAATACAACGGGCACCTGCGTATGGTACCAGGTCTATTTCTTTCTCTTCGCCAGGCTCAAAGCGCACGGAGGTGCCAGCCGGAATATTCAGACGCTTCCCGAAAGCTTTTTCCCGGTCCAGTAGCATTTGACGGTTTATTTCGAAAAAATGACAATGAGAACCCACCTGTACCGGTCTGTCGCCTGTATTAACTACAGTCAATTTCGTTACCGGCCGGCCGGGGTTACATTCAATTTCTCCTTCTTCTATAAAATATTCTCCCGGGATCATAATAATTTTATTTTTTTTGTTAACGAATCGGATTCATAACGGTAATTAATTTGGTGCCATCCGGAAACGTAGCCTCGACGTGCACTTCCTTTACCATTTCAGGAATGCCTTCCATGACATCTTCCCTGGTTAATAATGTGGCACCGTATTGCATTAACTCAGCAACGGTTTTGCCGTCCCGGGCTCCTTCCATTAAATGATTGCAGATAAATGCGATTGATTCCGGATAATTGAGCTTTACGCCTCTGTTTTTTCTTTTTATAGCTACTTCTCCGGCCAGATGCAGCATTAATTTCTCTTTTTCTCTAGGTGTAAAATGCATAGTGAATGACAATTTTTCAAACACAATTTAACTTTTAATTTGCAATCCGAAGAGGTAACTCCAAAAAAATCAGGAATAAAAAAAACAGTTTAGTCAAATCGACAACTTTTTTAAAAAAGGAATGTTCTGGAAACAAACATGAAAAAAATAAGTAAAAGGCAATCTTTTAAAGAGGCTGGTATTTCATTTTTATTAAAAGAAGGATAGTCATCCTTTTGACTTAAAAAAATAAGAATCCTTGAAAAAGGATCCCTCACTTTGTCGAGTAAACGAAAAGAACTTAGTGGAATTAGTTTAGCATATATTCTTCAGGCAGCTGCTTGAGGTTGCGGACATAAAAACGAGGGGTTGAACAATTCAGGCAGACTCTCCTTTTGATCATTTTAAATGGTATACCCGACAAAACAACACCCTCTCCGCGAACAGTTGCGCAAAGCATTTTGTTCTTAGAGAAGGTGTTTTCCAAAAAATTCCTGTGTTGAATTTCTCAGAGATTTAAAAGGGTTATTCTGAAGTTGCCGGTAAAATATTTTGATTGACACAAAAGAGATTTTCCGGGTCAAACTGTTTCTTTATTTTACTTAACCGGTCATAATTGTGTCTATAGCTGGCTTTTACCCGAGCCTGCCCTTCATTCATCATGAAATTAACATAGGCTCCGCCCGAAGAAAAGGGGTGTAAATCTTCCCAATAATCCTTACACCAGTTGGTAATTGCCTTTGCATTTTTAGGATCCGGATCCACACCTACGATAACACCAGCATATTTCGCATCGCGGTATGCCCATGCGGTGGCATCTTTCGCCACTCTTGAAGCAGCACCGGTTATCGGGTATAAATGCATCTGAGATAAGGCAGAGGGCATGTTGGAACCATACTTTACATGAATTTCCGCTTCACCGGTATTTATTTCATCAAAAAAATCTGCCCGCCAATACCATTGTAATCCTGAGGGAAGCATCGCATCAAAAAGTGATTGAATAGCCGGATAAGGCATTTCACCCGTGTGCTCAAATATTGGCTTCATGTCCAGAATAGGTTTAAATACTTTTTCTGCATTTTTCATATCTCCCACATAACACCAAACTACTCCGCAGAATTGTTTGCCGTGCAGTTCTTCCGGAAAAGGAGGACCCGGTACGGTCATAGTTGCAAAAAATCCATTCAGATCATCCGGCGCATTTTCTATAAACTCCTGATACCAGCTTAATACTTCCGGTGTTTTTTCTATGGGCCAAAGGGTTGGTCCCCCGAAAACATTGGTAACAGCATGCGACTGAAAAGTGAACGTTGTAACGATTCCGAAATTACCTCCGCCTCCACGGATTGCCCAGAAAAGGTCCGGGTGTTTATCCTTATTTGTCGTAACCACTTTTCCATTTGCCAGAACCATTTCTGCTTCCAGTAAATTATCTATCGTCAGTCCGTATTTGCGGGATAAATGGCCCACACCGCCGCCCAGCGTTAATCCGCCGACACCGGTCGAAGAAATAATTCCGGCAGGTATGGCCAGTCCGAAAGAATGCGTCGCCTTATCTACTTCACCCCAGGTATTTCCTCCGCCCACCCTTACGGTTTTTGCCTTTTCATTCACCTCCACAAAGCGAATTCCGGATAAGTCAATGACCAGTCCGTCGTCGCAAATTCCCAGTCCGCCTCCATTGTGACCACCGCCTCTAACGGCAACGCGCATGTCATTTTCCCGGGCAAAATTCACGGCGGTGACCACATCGTCTACCTTTGCGCACATAACAAACATCGCCGGATGCTTGTCGATCATTCCGTTGTATACCTTTCTGGTTTCATCGTAGACCTTATCCTCCGGCAAAATCACTTCCCCTGATAAATGAGTCTTTAAATTTTCTATTTCTGTTTTTGTGATTTCATGAATATGATTTGTCATTGTTTTTGTTTTAAATTATTTAGAAATGATCATGCCCTTCAAAGACCAAAGAATGGCCAGGACATCTTTTTTAATATTATCATCGAAGGATTGTTTATCCATGGCCAAAAAAATATCGTCTATAACGTGCATGTATTCAGCAGGGCTGATGTTCATGCCTGTGTGAGTGGTTACCATATCCCTTCCGGAATAAACCACAGGACCGCCACTTCCTGCGGAGAAAAAATCAACGCTGTGTTTTTTAA
>JBDSBN010000391.1:0-4937 GCA_039921585.1 Ginsengibacter sp.
GGAAGTCATTGAATTAAAGAGTGCTTCAGGAAAGTCAATTCCCTTAAAAAATATTCAGGCGAATTTCGTTCGCTACGTAATTACAGACCACCTTGGAGATTTGAAATCCGGATGCGGTATTCCCAAAAACCTCCCTACCTCGTTACATGCAGATATGATTGACAATATAAAATCTTTCTCGATAAATGCGCAGGAATCCCGTCCAATATGGCTTAGCGTAGATGTGCCTGCAGATGCAAAACCCGGCATATACAAAGGATCATTATCGATTAATGGAGACCGGTATAAGGCAAATCATGCTTTTACGATTGAGGTAGTTAATCACATTTTGCCGCCTGCAAAAGATTGGACCTTTCATTTAGATCTTTGGCAAAATCCGTATAGCGATGCCCGTGTAAACGGTGTTCCTTTATGGTCGCCGGAACATTTTAAAGCAATGAAGCCTGTATATAAAATGCTGGCCGAAGCCGGACAGAAAGTTATTACTGCTACATTAATTCACGACCCCTGGAGCTCCCAAACGTATGATGTATATGGTGGCATGGTTAAATGGACCAAACGGAAAGATGGGAGCTGGAATTATGATTATACCATTTTTGATCAATGGGTAAAATTTATGATGGACCTGGGAATTGACAAACAGATTAATTGTTATAGTATGATTCCCTGGACCTTCAAGTTTTCATATGCTGATGAAGCTTCCGGTAAGGAAATGCACCTTGAAGCCAAACCTGGGTCAAAAGAATACATCGAACATTGGTTACCCATGCTGACAGATTTTGCCCGGCATTTAAAAGAAAAGAACTGGTTTGGTAAAACAACCATTGCAATGGATGAAAGACCTGAAAAAGACATGAAAATTGCATTAGAGATAATCAAAGCCGCTGATCCGGATTTTAAAGTTTCGCTAGCCGGAAACTATCATCCTGAAATTCAAGCTCTGATTGATGACTACTGCATTGCTCCTTATCAAAATATAAGTGCTGAAACGTTGACTCAAAGAAAAGAAAAAGGGTTGATTACTACCTATTACACTGCTTGTCCGGAGCCATTTCCAAATGCATTTACCTCTTCTGAATATGCCGAACTAACGTGGTTGCCTTTACATGTTTTGTATAGAAACTTCGATGGGTACCTGCGGTGGGATTATAATAATTGGAACGCCGATCCCTTGGTAGATTCCAGATTTGGCTCATGGGCAGCAGGAGACACCTATTTTGTATATCCGGAGGGTAGGAGTTCCATTCGTTTTGAGAGACTGCGGGAAGGAATTCAGGAATATGAAAAAATAATCATCCTTAAAAAATTATTTACAGAAAGAGGAGAAGAGGAAAAATTGAAGAAATTAAACTTTGCCATTTCTCAATTTGGGTTAGAAACGTTGAATGGTAAAAATGCTCATGTGGCGGTTGATCATCTTAAAGAAATTTTGTTTTCTTTCTAATTTATTATGAAAAAAACTTTCTTTGATAAGAACCCAAAATATTTTTCAGAGATTAGAAAACAACCTTCCAGAACAACTGCACAAATAAAAAGATCAGGATAATTGAAAATAAGTTTAACAGGAATCCTGTTCGTATCATATCCCCGATTTTTAATTTCCCGGAGCTAAACACAATGGCATTCGGCGGAGTAGCAACAGGAAGCATAAAGGCACAGGATGCTGCAAGAGTCGCTCCTGCCAGGAGAGGCAGAGTTTCCATATCCAGCGAAATACTCAGGGAAAATAACAAGGGCAATGTAATGCTTGCTGTAGCCGTGTTGGAAGTAATTTCTGTAAGAAAATTGATGGATGCGATGATGATCAACATTAAGATTGCTACCGGTAAAAAGTTTAATCCTAAAAAATTACCAGCCAGCCATTCGGTAAGATCTGTTTGAGAAAAACCTTTTGCAATTGCCAATCCTGCTCCAAAAATCAGCAACACATCCCACGGTAGTTTCCGGGCAGTTTTCCAATCCATCAAATTTCTGCTGTCTTTTCCGGAAGGAATAACAAAAAGAAGCAATGCGCCAAATAGGGCAACTATGGTGTCATCCATTGCCGGAATAAATTTATTCCAAATAAATGTACGTGTAATCCAAAGAAAGGCGACCAATGCAAATACCATGGAAACTCTTTTTTCCGGCGTAGTCATTTTTCCCAAATCAACCGGGGTAAAGGCCTGCGTAGCAGAAGTGGATTGAATGTTCCTTGAAAGATAGAGCCAGGCGACTATTAATAGAATGACACTAAATGGTGTCGCAAAAAGCATCCAATCCACAAAAGAAATTTCAATTCCCATGGATTCTTTAATGACTCCTGCAAGAATAATATTTGGTGGTGTACCGATTAATGTAGCCATGCCTCCAATTGAAGCCGCGTAGGCAATACCCAACATCAGGCGTTTTGCAAAAAAATCATTATTTCCAAAATGTGCTGCAACCGAAACTCCAATAGGAAGCATCATTATAGAACTCGCAGAGTTTGAAATCCACATGGATAAAAAGGCAGTGGCAACCATGAATCCTAACATCACTTTTTTCTCACTTGTACCAACCATATGAATGATCTTATAGGCAATTCGTTTATGTAAATCCCATTTCTCAATGGCAAGTCCGATAATAAATCCTCCAAGGAAAAGATAGATATATGGATTACCATAAGAAGTAGCAGTTTGTTCAATTGTAAGCGCCCCTGCCAATGGGAAAAGGATAATCGGAAGAATAGACGCTACGGGCAGTTCCACCGCTTCACTGATCCACCAATACGCCACCCAAACAGTCGAAGCCAGCACAGCTTTTCCTTCTGCAGATAACCCTTCCATCGGAAGATATTGAATGATGATAAACAAAGCTGGACCAAGAATAAAATTCAGTCGGTTTAAATAAACTTTTCTCATAGCAGTGGCACGAAATAGACCTGTTATTTTATGGTAAAAAAATCGGAAGAATTAGGCATTTACTTTTCCCGGAGGCACTAAAATAAGGGATTAATCAAAAGTCTCCTGAGAAATTTGAAAACTTTCCAAGGTTAATCAAAAAACTTTAAATCATTTCACGATAATCTATGGGCGTAATAAAAACAAAACCTCCATTATTGTTTGAAACTTCTTGTGTTAAATCATTCATTTCGTGAAATCTAAATACATTCATCACGCATCAATCAATCAAAATGCGTTAGGTTTGCAACTAATTTTTTTTAAGATGGAGTTAATTGATTTTATTTTACATATTGATCAGCATTTGAACGCTTTTATTATCGAATATAATAATTGGGTTTACGCGATTTTATTTGCGATTGTTTTTATAGAAACAGGATTGGTAATTATGCCATTTCTTCCTGGTGATTCCTTACTATTTGCCGTGGGGATGTTTGCTGCTCAGGGATCCATGGACATTTCTATTGCCATTGCAGTTTTGTTGACTGCGGCAATTTTAGGAGATGGATGTAATTATTTTGTTGGAAAATATGTTGGTCATCGGATTCTGGAATGGAAACTATTTGGCCGAAAATTAGTTAAGCCGGAGCATCTAGAAAAAACACATCAGTTTTATGAAAAGCACGGTGCCAAAACCATTATCATCGCACGATTTGTACCATTCGTACGCACCTTTGCACCATTTGTAGCAGGAGTTGGCAGCATGAGTTATAAAACCTTTACTTCTTACAATATTATCGGAGCCATCGTTTGGGTTGTGGGTATTTGTTTAATTGGTTTTTTTCTGGGTAACAATGAATTTGTAAAAGCAAATTTTGAAAAAGTTGTTTTTCTAATCATTTTTGTTTCTGTATTGCCTGTCATCATTGCTTTTGTGAAAGCCAGAATTGACAGCAAAAAAGAAAAACAAGTCGCATCAAAATAGTCCCCTTAAAAAAACTTTACCAGATTGGCAATTTCTTTCTGAAAAGAAAAAATTCTCCATAAATTTTAATCGTTTATTTTTTTGTCTCTTTTAATTTCGCGTCTTTGGATGGCGCTGTAATATCCCCATCTTCTTTTTGTTCGGGCAATAGTTTGTATTTTAAATACGCATCTGTATGATCTATGAGAACTTCCACCCACATGGGTAGATGATCCGACATTTGAAAGGTGCGCCAATATGTTTTATAATAAGTTGTTTTATTTTTTCTAGGCTTGCCTTTACTGTCTTTTTCGTAGGACGCTCCCATACTTTCTGCATATTCTTTTTCTTCCTCCAACGTCATAACCGTTTTGAAAAAATCAAAAATGCCTGCTTTACCAGAGGTTTCAAACCGATCATTCCGCACCTTAAAAGCGATCTGATCATAAAATTTATTTTTCTCTACATTCGAACCTTTTAAAGATTGGAGCTGTTTCGGAATGATGAAACCTTCATCAGTAATTGCCTTAAGTGTGCTGTCCTTTGGACTGAATATATTAAAATCACCCAGGAGAATAATATTTTCAGACCACTCATATTTTCCATTCGCCTTCTTTGCCATTGACTTGGCCAACTGCCTGATTTCCTCTAAACGATTAGGGTCTTCCGCAGCAGCTTTTCCATATAAAATATGAACCGTTGTGAGAACAAAATTTGTCCAACCTGCCTTGAATCCACACATGAATGGTGTACGGGCAAGTTGTTTTCCGGGTTCTACTATTATTTGACCGGTGTTGGGATCCTTGCGCTCTAAAGGAGGCAAAACCATTTCTCCGGCAAGGCCGCCGAACCGAACTTTTCGGGTATCAAAGATAAAAGTAAGTCGTTCTTCATTTCCGGCTTTGCCTTCTGTTACATCCGTAAATAGGTATTCGTAATGACTCCCTAAAATACTCATGAGTTTTTTCAATGCAGCCAAATTCTTCCGCACCTCCTGAACGGCCACGATATCGAATCGGGCGATTATTTCTGCGATGTAATAATAGGACTCAGACCGCCTGCCACCATATTTTGAAGTGCCAAATTCGCGGATATTCCAGGTAGCAATTAAT
>JBDSBN010000392.1:0-4745 GCA_039921585.1 Ginsengibacter sp.
ACAGATCTTTGGTCAGGAAAAAAAACAAAAAATGCCTCCTCCTGGAAAGGGAATATTGAAAGTCACGAAACCAAAGTGTTTCGTTTACATCTAAAATAACAAACAAATTTTCTTTACAAAACTTCAATCACATTCATAATAAAGCAACACATAATGAGTACAAAAAGAAGAGACTTTTTAAAATTATCCGGCCTGTCAGGGCTGGGATTGCTGGGCTCCAGCCTTGTTGGAAGAGCCGCAGGTTTTAATGACGACCCAGCTATTTTTGATGGCCTGGACGATGGCGCACCACACTTTAATATGTGCGGCTATGGCGCACCAAAAATAGAAACCGTCCGTATTGGATTCATCGGACTTGGTATGCGCGGACCTACACACGTTTTTGGCTTTAGTCATATTGAAGGTGTAGAAGTTGTTGCCCTTTGCGATATCCGAAAGGAAAAAACAGACGCGATGGAAAAGCAATTGGCGAGTAGCCGGCACAAACCTGTGTCGTACAGCGGCGATGCCAATGCATGGAAAAAGATGTGCGACCGGGATGATATCGATTTAATTGTGATCAGTACCCCATGGGATCAACATGTGGAACAGGCCGTATATGCTATGAATGCAGGCAAGCATGTAGCCATTGAAGTACCGGCAGCTAAAACTTTAAAGGAATGCTGGCAACTGGTGAAAACTTCAGAAAGGACGAAGAAGCATTGTATGATGTTGGAAAATTGTTGTTATGACTTTTTCGAATTGATTACATTGAATATGGCAAGACAAGGTTTTTTTGGAGATATTGTACATACAGAAGGGGCATACATCCATGACTTACTCGATTTAAACTTTTCAAAAGACGGCTATTGGGATATGTGGCGGTTAAAAGAAAATTACCGGAATGGGAATCTCTATGCCACACATGGTCTGGGCCCTATAGCTCAGATTATGAATATAAACCGGGGTGATAAAATGGTGCATTTAACATCCACTTCAAGCGCAGATTTTTCGATGGAAAAACATGCAAATGAATTAGCAGCGAAAGACCCTTTTTATGCTCCTTATGCGAATAAGAAATATAGAGGCAACATGAATATCACCAATATCACCACCGAAATGGGCAGAACATTAACGCTATACCACGATGTATCTTCTCCGGGTCCTTATTCAAGAATTCACCTGGTGATGGGTACAAAAGAAAGAGCACTTAAATACCCCGGACCGGCTAAAATCTCCAAAGGTCATGGCTGGATGAATACGGATGAATTTAATCAAATGCAGGAGAAATTCACACCGCCGATTGTAAAGCTTGTTGGAGAAATGGCGAAAAAAATTGGTGGTCATGGAGGAATGGATTTTATTATGCAATGGCATTTGATCGATTGTCTGCGCAATGGCTTACCACTTGATCAGGACGTATATGATTGTGCATTATGGAGTGCAGTAAGTCCGTTAAGCGAGTGGTCTGTGGCCCGCAATGGCAAACCCATTAAAGTACCTGATTTCACTTCCGGAGCTTATAAAACCAATGCACCGGTGGATTTAAATTTAAAAGGAGGCACAACGAAAGTAACCGCTTCAGTAGGCAGAAAGCTTTAATGAATTTGCCTAAATAATAGGTGCATGAAACCTGTAAGCAATAAAAGACTTTGTTTTTTTTGCTTACAGGTTTTTTTTATCGCCTCCATCATGGATAATCATAGAAAATAATTTAAATTGATTCAGGAGGTACGCGTGATCATGTTTAATTACTTTAGGATGTAATTTCTACTAAACATTCCGGGTAAAATTTTATTTTATTATGATAATACTTCGAAACTTAAAAAAAAATATCTTTCAAAAAAAACCGGCCACTTTTATTCTTTCCAGTCTATTTATTTGCGTAGTCTGTGCACAGACAACACTTCCTACTTATCCAGATAATCAATTCTCTACCTATTATTTACAAAAAAAATCGTTTGCTGAATCACTGCCGCTCGTAAACAAAGCCATTGTTTTTGTTGGAAACAGTATTACAGATGGAGCACAATGGAGTGAATTATTTAATGATCCTAAAATTTTATCACGAGGATTTAGTGGAGATGTCAGTGCAGGAGTTTTAAACCGGCTACACGATATCGTAAACCGTAAACCATCGAAGATCTTTTTATTGATTGGAACAAACGATTTGGCTACCGGCATTACGACAGACAGTTTGCTTCGAAACATCCTGCTGATGGCAGATTACACCAAACAGCAATCTCCTCTAACTCAATTTTATGTACTAAGCATTTTACCGGTAAATGATACATTCGGAAAATTTTCCGGTCATACTAAAAACGTTGAAAAGATTCTGGAGACAAATCAAAAACTTAAGGAGAATGCCTCCAAACACGCCTATACATTTGTTGACCTTCATACTTCCTTTGCTGATAAAAACGGAAAACTTTCTACCCGATTTACAAATGACGGGCTTCATTTATCTGGTGATGGATATTTATTATGGAAACATAAAATATACCCCCATGTTTATAATCAATTACCGCGTCCGGCGCTAATTCCTCTGCCTCAAAAAATACAATGGACAGAAAAATATTTTTCTTTAAAAGATGTAAAGACCATTGTAAATACGCATTCCATATTCCAAAATGAATCAGCTTTACTCCAAAACGAATTTTTCAATAGAGGTTGGAAAATAAACCTTTCTTCCAAAAAAGATAAAAATCCGTTCATAGAATTGAAATATGAAAAAACGATTTCTAATGAAAATAATGAAGAGGCCTATAAAATAAGCGTGAAAGAAAATTCAGTTACGCTAACTGCCTCAACTGCTCACGGAATGTATTATGCTATTCAAACCCTTCGTCAATTAATGCGGGACAATGTGCTCATAGATGGTTGCGAGATCATTGACTGGCCTGCTTTTTCATGGCGGGGGTATATGGTAGATGTAGGCAGAAATTTCCAATCACTACCTCTTCTAAAACAGCAAATAGATGTACTGGGTCAATACAAGCTCAACATTTTTCATTTTCATTTTACAGAAGATATTGCCTGGAGATTAGAAAGTAAAAAATATCCGGAACTGACTGCGCCGGAACACATGCTACGAAACATCGGATTATTTTACTCAGAGGCAGAATTAAAAGAACTGATCGCTTATTGCAAAGAAAGACACATTACCCTCGTTCCGGAAATTGATATGCCGGGTCATAGTGCCGCTTTCAAGCGTGCAACGGGATTTGATATGCAATCCGATTCAGGATTAATTATCGTAAAAGAAGTACTCAAAGAATTCTTAACCACCTATGA
Organism: Ginsengibacter sp.; assembly: GCA_039921585.1. Classification (GTDB taxonomy): domain Bacteria; phylum Bacteroidota; class Bacteroidia; order Chitinophagales; family Chitinophagaceae; genus Ginsengibacter. The sequence goes on from JBDSBN010000392.1 coordinate 3,274, forward strand.
TCTGCCTTATTTTCATGTTGGCGGAGATGAAGTGAAAGTGACCAACCATCATTTCATGCCTGAAGTATTAAAACTTGTGCAAGGGTTTGGTCCCAAAACCATCGCCTGGAGCCCTGGAGCGCCGGTCGACGACAAAACAATCCGTCAGCTTTGGCTGGGAGATCAGGGAGAAACCAGCCGCACAGATCTCCGGTTTATTGACTCCAGGCATCTATATTTAAATCATATGGATCCTCTGGAAACAGTACCCACTCTGTTTTTCAGACAAATAGGAAATCAAACAAAAGAATCCATAAATATTCCGGGTGCCATACTTTGTTTGTGGCCAGACAGAAGAGTTGAAAAAGAAGATGATATTCTCTCTATGAATGGCACCTATCCCGGCCTGGTTACTTTTGCAGAAAGAACCTGGCATGGTGGCGGTATGGAAGGATGGGTTTCCGGAATAGGAACAGCAAATTCAACCAGGGAAAAAGAATTTGAGGAATTTGAAAAAAGATTGCTGGAACAAAAGCAGCTTTATTTTTACGACAAGATCTTTCCATATCAAAAACAATCCGGTATAACCTGGAAATTATTCGGTCCTTTTAAAAATGATGGAGATCTGTCAAAAACCTTTCCTCCGGAAAACACAAAAGAAAAAGAACCTGTAATAAAACCTACTCTGGAGGTTATTGGTGGAACCATTATTTTACGGCATTGGTGGGCTCCATTGATTGAAGGCGCTCTTAAATCACCGGAAAAGAACACAACCTGGTACGCCACCACCCGCATCTGGAGCGAGGAAGAAAGAATTGGTGATTTCTGGATTGGATTTAATGACCTGTCCCGATCATACACAAGTGCCTCTCCGAAAAAAGGCACGTGGGATAACCGTCAAAGTAAAGTATGGGTTAATGGAAAGGAAATTGCTCCCCCGGACTGGAAACGTGCGGGCATGGAAGGCAACTCCGAAGTGCCCTTAATTGATGAAGGATATTCTTACAGGCCTCCAACAAAAATTGCATTAAAAAAGGGTTGGAATCAAGTAATTATTAAAGCCCCAATTGGCAACCTAAAAACAAGTGATTGGAGAACACCGGAAAAATGGATGTTTACTTTTGTGGAGGTTAAGGGGTAGCTTTTGGCTTTTGGCTGTTGGCTGTTGGCTGTTGGCTGTTGGCTGTTGGCTGTTGGCTGTTGGCTGTTGGCTGTTGGCTTTTGGCTTTTGGCTTTTGGCTTTTGGCTTTTGGCTTAAACTATTCTTTACAAAATGAAGAGTATTTTTGTTACTTAACATGAACTATCCCACACACAATTTTAAATATAAATTATTCAACTCGCAGCATTCAACGGCAAAACCTATTCAACGCGCAGCATTCAACGGCGAAGCCCATTCAACGCGCAGCATTCAACGGCAAAGCCTATTCAACGCGCAGCATTCAACGGCGAAGCCTATTCAACGCGCAGCATTCAACGCCGAAGGCAATTCA
>JBDSBN010000393.1:0-13922 GCA_039921585.1 Ginsengibacter sp.
GTCCATGCATTCATTAGAAAAACAATTATCTCCGGATTTGGTTTTGAAAAAGATTTTTGAAAAAAAATATGAAAGTGAAATACCTGAGCAATTACTTCAATTATTCAACGAAGTAAAAAATCAGGTTGAATCCAAAGAAGTATAAAAGGTATAGTGAAAACGAATAAATAAATAAATGAAGATTCTCTCTATTAAAATAAAAAATTTAGCTTCCATTGGAGAGGCATTCATCGACTTTACAGCCGAGCCCCTGGCCTCTACCGGAATCTTTGCTATCACGGGCGCTACAGGTGCCGGAAAGTCCACCTTGCTGGATGCCATATGCCTTGCACTGTATGGGAAAACTCCCCGCTATGATTTAGCACGGGAATCCGGCGTGGATCTGATGGATACTAGTGGCTTTTCGATTTCACAGGGAGATGTAAAATCTATTTTAATGGATGGCACTTCTTCCGGATTTGCTGAAGTCAGATTTGTAGGATTAGATAAACAAATTTATCGCTCAGAATGGCAGGTGAAACGGGCTAGGGAAAGAATAACCGGAAGGCTTCAGCCTGAAACCGTACAGCTATATAACGAATCAACCAACACACCTTTTGCAGAGAAAAAAACAGAAACTCTGGCAGAAATTGAAAAAATAATCGGCCTCAATTTTCACCAATTTACCCGCTCTATCTTATTAGCACAGGGAGATTTTACGGCATTTTTAAAAGCAGATAAAGACAGCAAAGCTTCTTTATTGGAAAAGCTGACGGGCACAGAAATTTATTCGGAAATATCTATTGCCGTATTTAATAAGTGCCGGGAAGCTACCAGCGAACTGAAAGATTTGACCATGCAAATGGAAAGGGTAGAACTATTGCCCGAAGAAAAAATAACCGGGTTATTAAACGAAAAAAAGGAAGAAGAAAACAAGCAGGAGCAAATTATCAATAAGATCGGTTCCCTTGAAAAAGATATTGGTTGGTATCATACCCTTCAAAATCTTCAGGTCCAAAAAACACAGGCAGAGCGGTTGAAAAACCAAGCGGAAGAAAAGTTGAAAATTCATGAAGAGGAACAAAAAGAGTTATCCGTCATTGAAGATGCACAGGCCTTAAAAGCCCCTTTTCAACGAAAAACTTTCCTCTCCTCAGAATTGCAAAAAAAGGAAAAAGAAAAAGAAACCCTGGAGGATATCATTCTTCAATTAAACAACACCATCAATACTGCTGTGGGTGTAATTGAGAAAAATGAAGAAAGCATTCGCGATAAAAAACTTCAACAGAAAAATAATCAACCTAAATATGCGGAAGCCCGAAGATTAGATACGCTCATTGAAGTAAAAGAAAAACAATTAGAAGCATGCACATTAGCTTATACAGGTATTGCAGATAAAAAAAACAATCTGGATAAAAAGATCACAGAAACGAAGAAAACTCTTGATGACCTGATGACGCACATTGCCCATCTCGAAAACTGGTGTCAAATAAATGCTGCAGGAAAATTACCATCTGAAAACATCTCGCTCATTCAATCCAAATTAGTCGATGGTGAAACATTACTGAAGGATATGAAAGAAGAAAGCGGCAAACTGAAAGAATATATCCAAACATTAAAAGATAATAATGAAAGCACTCTTAAACTTCAACATACCATTGCAACAAAAAAGAGCGCTATCGCTGAAATAGAGGAAAAAACGAGTCTGCTAAAAGAAGATTTATCGAAACAATCTCATCCTGACCTTTCTTCAAAAAGAGACTCTTTAATTCAGGAAAACGCCACCATCATTAAAGCTATTTCCTCCTGGGACCAATTATATCAAGGGGAAAATCACTTATTGAAATTAAAGCAGCAGGAGGAGGAATATTCGACAAATCTTGAACAAAACAAAACGGATCTTTCAGCTAAATTGGGTTTATTGAAAGATGCAAAGACTAAAAAAGAACATGCTGAAAAAACCCTGGCAAAAGCACGATTAAAATTAGCTGAGAACGTTGAATCTTTGAGAGCCCAATTAATTGAGGGAGAAGAATGTCCGGTTTGCGGAAGCCGTGAACATCCATTTGCAATTCATAATCCACAACTCGACATAGTTATGGCGCAGCTTGAGAATGATGCATTTACATTAAATGAAGTGCATGAAAGATTATTGAAAGAGCATTCAGGATTGGAAGCTTCCATTACAAACCTTCAACAATTAATTGAACAAAATAAAACAGATTTCACCACAAAAACAGAAATGGTGGATAAGCTAAGGATTTCCTGGAAAGAATTGGCAATTGACCCCTCAATCTACTTAAAGCCTGCGGCTGAAATTCAGGAGTTTTTGCAGCGAAAAGAATCTCAGATCAATGAAGAATTAAATTCAGTAATAAATGCAATTAGTCTGTACGACGAGAAGAAAAAACATTTTGAGGATGAAATGGATAAAAAGCGCGGTGCAGAAGATGAACTAAAAGAATTAGAAAAGCAATTCAATGATGCCGTTTGGGAAAAAAAGTCTTTGGAAACAAAGAAAGAAAACAGTGATGCGCTTATACAAAAAAACAAGCATCAAATTGATGAGATATCCCATATACTCAATCCATATTTTCCAAAACCGGATTGGGTTCAAAAATGGGAGTCAGATCCATCAGGGTATTTCGTAAAAATTGAAAAATTCGCGACCCAATGGAATGATAAAAATGAAGAGCTGAAAAAATACAAAGAGAACATTACTCCGGAGAGAATAAAAGAGACCGAGTATAATCAACAGCTAATAGAAATTAATGAGGAACTTAAAACAAAACAGGAAGAATTAAATCAAATCCAAACAGAAAAAGAAACACATGTTAAAAGCAGAAAGGAACTTTTTGAAGGCGAAGAAATAAAATTAGTTGAAGAACGGATTCAGGATGAAATCGATTTACTCATAGAAAAAAATGAAGAGGAAAAAGCGGCACACATCAATCTAAAAAATCAATTCATAACCCATGACACAGATTTAAAAAACAGCTTGAAAGTTCTAAACGATCTGACTTTAGATCTTAAAAAAGAGAATGAATTTTTAAGCGCATGGTTAACCGATTACAACGAAAAAAACGAGATTCAGTTAACTCTGGAAAAGCTGGAAGAAATGTCCGGAAAAAGTGGAGAGTGGATTAAAGAAAAACGTTTGTTTTTCCAAAAACTAAGCGATGAAAAGATTCAGGCAATGTCTGTATTTCAGAACAAATGTTTGATGGTTGAGAATCATCAATCTCTAAATATTCCCGGGATGTTATTGGAAGATATTCAGTTGCAATTAGAACAGTATAATTCAGACAGAGCAAGCATCAATGAACGTCGCGGTGAAATTAATCTGCTATTAGACCAACAGGAAAAGCGGACGAAAGAATTCGAGTCGTTAAAAAAACAATCTGATGAACTTTCTGAAAAATCTGAAAAGTGGAATAAACTAAGTGACCTGATTGGTTCTCCGGATGGGAAAAAATTTAGAAGAATTGCCCAGGAATACACACTTGATATTTTATTGATGCATGCAAATCATCACCTGGAATTTTTATCAAAAAGATATGTTCTTTCCCGCATTCCGGACACCCTGGCTTTGCAAATTTTAGACAGGGATATGGGCGATGAAATCCGAACAGTCTTCTCCCTTTCCGGAGGAGAATCTTTTCTTGTATCTCTTGCCCTTGCCCTTGGATTGGCCTCCTTATCTTCTGATAAAATGCAGGTAGAATCCTTGTTTATTGATGAAGGATTTGGAGCACTGGATCCGGAAACTCTCGATACCGCTATGGATGCATTAGACAGACTCCACAGTCAGGGACGCAAGGTGTGAGTCATCTCTCATGTTCAGGAAATGAAAGAACGAATTACGACACAAATTCAGGTAGAAAAGCTATCGAGCGGAAAAAGTCGGGTTAGAGTAATTGGAGGATAATTAAGTCATGTACATAAAAGTCATTCCGACTAAAACGTCCTGTTTCCTAAAAAAACTATTCCGCTACCCATGCAAGACATAGGGAGTCAAACAGGCGATATTCTATCTTTAAATCCTGTATAAACTCTTTTGAAAATTGCGCGGTTATTACTCCCTCATTTTTGGCGAAATCTAATTGTCGAATGAGTAAATTTTGTTTGAAACTGAGGGAGCCTTTTCCATACCATTTAAACATGGCTTCCTTAGCACTCCAGAAAAGCGTGGCTAACTCAATGTGCTTACCCAGGGAATTATTTTTTTCTAATAAGATTAATTCTTCCTCGTTTAGAAATTTGGTTTCTACTTTTTCTATTTTTGGAGTGATTATCTCTACATCTATTCCAACTGTATTCTTTTCGCTGATGATGGCAGCAGCATAATCTCCGCAATGAGAAATGGAGAAATGGTATTTGTTTTCCGGCAATACCGGCTTTTTGGATGGTTCGATCCGGATGGAATCAACAGGAAAATCCGGCTGTAAATGTTTCAATAAATATCTGCCGGCAAGATGCTGCAATCTTTTATGCGGATGAGTAACCGTGTTTTTTAAAGAAACGTGTTCCGTAAAAAATTCTGGCTGTTCTGTGATATGCCAAACGGCTAATCTTGTTGTGGCGTTGATAGTATGTTGATAAAAGAGTGGCATAATTAAAAAATAATACGTCTATTTGCATGCATAAAAATAACCGCAAATAAATGATTTTATCTGACAACCGCATTTTAGAAGAAATTGAAAAGAAAACAATTATTATAAATCCATATAATAGAGAGCAGTTAGGAAGTAATAGTTATGATGTGCATCTTGGTAGTAATCTGGCCACTTATGTAGATAAAGTTTTGGATGCTAAAAAACACAATAAAATCACTCATTTTGAAATTCCTGAAGAAGGATTTGTATTGCAACCTGATCAACTTTACTTAGGTGTAACCCTGGAATATACCGAAACACATGCTCACGTTCCTTTTCTGGAAGGCAAGTCCTCTACGGGAAGACTAGGTATTGATATACACGCCACCGCTGGTAAGGGTGATATTGGTTTTTGCGGACACTGGACACTGGAAATTTCCTGCAAAGTGCCTGTAAGAGTTTATGCAGGCATGCCGATAGGTCAACTAATTTATTTTCCACTGGAAGGCGAAGTACTTGTTTCTTATGATAAAAAAGGAAATGCCAAATACAGCTACCAGCCTGATATGCCGGTAGAAAGTATGATGTGGAAGAATAAGTTTTAAACAAAAAGTTCAGGCTGCAGAAGCATCGGCTTTTATTTCCCTAAGCCTCTTCTTCATAATATATCTTATAAAATTTTCGACCATCTTTATCCACTCCTTGTTCGATCATTTCCCGATTGCCATGGATATAAATATGGAAATTCTTATCAAGCTTTAAGATACTTTTGAAATTCCTTGCCTGTTTTTTTACTGCCTGAATCGAAATTTCAAAATCATCCGCAAAACTTAAATGATGCTCATTTCGGAAATTCTCATCATAATTCCTGAATGAATTAACGACGCCTTCATCTATAAAAACTTTCGCTTCAAAGTCTTGTTTATTAAAGGATTCATTGGTTTTAAAATAATCTACAGACCTGTTTAAAAGATCAATCTGATCTGCTTTGCTGATATCAAAATCCTCGGCAATTTGTTGAGTGATATAATTTTTTGTGATATTTAAAAAGTCGTTTGTGTTATTGATATGGTCGTTTTTAAAGCGATGATTAATAAAATCATTTTGCCAATAATCCGTGTCATTTGCATTATTATCCAGAATCAGAATCGTATAAGGTTCTTCCGTAAATAATATTAGACAACCCTTATCCGGTTTCTTTGTACCAATGCCTTTTCGCAATTTAAAATCCACTTGTTTATTTACCACAGCCGCATCAATAAAGCTCTCCTTATCTTCAAACTTATAAATTCCCAGGCCTTGAAAATGCTTATTCTCAAATAGGATGTCATCAAATTTCACTATAAAAAGATCTCCTTCTTTAATGTTGGGGTGCGAGGAGCAATCATGTAAATGCTGCGCAATTTTTTGCGTATTTTCAATAAAGTTTTCCCCTTCAAAAACTGCTTTAGAAAGATTAAAAAGTACATTATAATTAATATCTACAGCATGTTTGAATTCGCAAGTGGTGGATAATGCGGTAAAAGGTTTTAGAAATATTTTCTTTAAAATCTTCTCTTCATCGTCATCGGCATAATCGAATTCACTATCACTTAAAATGCTCTTTTCGTCGGCCCTTTTTACCCTGTGTAAAATCAAATTACTGATAACTGTTTCTTCAGCTTGAATCATTTTCTCTTTTATTAACTCTATTAAGAAATTTAAATTGGTGCAAAATAATGGGTTATTTTTTGAATGGAGATGAAAGCTTTCCGAACAAAGAATCGAAAATAAATCCTTGCTTCATCATACAGATACGATTCTTTTACAAAACCAATTGCCAGAATACAAATCAGATTGATGCGAAAGTATAAGCAAAACTTGCTGCTAATGAATATGTCTCCTTTTAATGATTCCGCCTGCAGCTTCTTTAATAATATTTGCAAAAACAAAAGAATTGGGATCCACTTCCTGAATGAGATTTTTTAATCTCCTTAGTTCCAACCGGGTAATGATTGTAAAAATTATATCACAATCCGCGTGCAATCCAAACTGACCGGGTAAATAACCTCTTTCGCCTTTATAGATGGTTATTCCACGACCCATTTCATTCACAAGTCTGTCTTTGATGATCTCACTTTTACCGGATATAATTGTCACCCCGATATACGCCTCAATACCTTCTACCACATAGTCTATTGTTTTTGTTGCGGTAAAATAGGTAAGCATGGAGTAAAGAGCTACTTCCATCCCAAAACTTATGGCAGCTACCAAAAAGATAAAAATATTAATCCCCAGAATAATCTCGCTGATCGTAAAGCTCGACCTTCTTACGGTATATAAAGCCAGAATTTCTATCCCATCCAGCGCACTACCCGCCCGCATAATTAATCCAATACCGGCACCCAGGAAAAAACCGCCAAAAATAGCAACCAATAATTTATCAGAAGTAATAATCGGATAGGGGATATAAACTAAAAACAACCCTAATAAAATAATACAGAAAAATGTTTTAAGTGCATATTCCCAATTGACAATAAAAACAGAAACTACGACAAAAGGAAAATTCACAATAAGGATCACATACGCCAGATCAAAATGATATAATTCGTGAACCAGAAGAGAAATACCCGTAACCCCACCATCAAAAAACTTATTGGGAACCAAAAATCCTTTTAAAGCAAATGCCGATAAAGTAACTCCAATGAGGATAAAAAACGAATCCTTAAAAACGGTTTTATAATCGATCTTTTTTCTTTCTTCAAATTCCATGATATGATTTTTTTTCAAATCACGCAGGGAACTCAAAACCTGTGCATTCAATATTTTTTTGGCGCTTTCCGTGTTATATTTATGGGCTTTTAAAAATCTCAATTGATTTGTGTACCATTCTTCTTTATCCTTTACAAATCCTGCCTCTTTTAATTCCTCATATAACTTTCCGGATATTTCCTCATATCTGTTTGTACCAAGATAATACAAATCAGCATCCCGGATAATTTTCTCTGAAATATCGTGGGGCTCAGCCGAAGATTTTGTTACGGAAATTAATTTTTCAATGCGATCTATTTGGTCAGGACTATAATCAAAATCCGGCAGCCATTTTCTGGCCATTTTATTGGAAATATCCTCATGGCCCGAATACGTTTCAATAAAACCAACATCGTGAAATAATGCCGCTGTTTTTAAAATGGTCAAATCTTCGCCGTTAACATTTTCCCTGCCTGCCAGCTCGATACATGCATTTATAACATCTTTGGTATGCGAGGCATTATGGTAATATAAATAGTCAGGTAACTCATTATGGAGTTTGTCAAAAATAAAAGAATACACATTTTCATATTGCATATCAAAGAATGGTTTATTTAAAATATAAATTCACTATCTATTGCAGCTTCATGTGGTAATCTTCCAAAAGGTAATATTATTTTGAATATGTATGGTTCTTTTCAATTGCTTTTTTTTCAATAACTAAATCGAAATGAAGTAGTTCAGTTGATAAAAGCAGATATTCTCTGATATAATAGAAGTAATGTGAATTTTCTTGACCCTGAATGAGTGCACCAATCTAATTACCATTTACGAAAAGGTTTCTGAACCAGATTTGCATTATAATATCTCTCCTCATGGGTTACTTCTTTTCCAATCCAAATGGGAAGTTCAAACTCTTCTTCCGGATTCTGCAATTCAATTTCGGCGATAATAAGTCCCTCATTCTCTTTTAGAAATACATCTACTTCCCATTTTTTATTTTTATAAATAATGATGTACCGTTTTTTTTCGAGTTCAGAAGTACAGAATTGATCTAAAAGATTGATTGCATCACTATCAGGGATTGGGTATTCAAATTCATTTCTGCTTATCCCTGTTTTTGCTCCTTTGATAGTGATAAACGAATTATCCTGGCTATACCGAACACGAATGGATCTTGAAGGATCCGTACATATATATCCCTGGCGCAACAAGCTGGGAGCCGGCTTGTCGGTTGAAATCCATTCCTCCGCTTTTACCAAAAACTTTCGTTCGATTTCTATTCCCATAACATGCGATTATTAACCTTTAATTGTTTGATATTTTTTTAGAAGAGAGAATCTCTTTTTGCTTCCCAAATCACTTTTGGATTAATAGCCGCTTTTTCAAAATCAGTCATTTTACCATCGCCTCTTCCTGTAAATCCTCCATCAGGATATCCAAGAATTGTACAAGTACTATCAAAAACGATATTGTATTTGTCGCAACAAGGAGCAACTAAATAATATACTTTTTTCCCATGGTAGGTGAATTCTGTTAAAGAAACAGGCATACCTTCAGAAATATCTTCCGACATTAATTTTATTTTTTCTTGTAAGCATATAGGCACTTCCGTGCTTACGGCAAATTTATTGGTGCTGTTGCAGGAAAGAATCACTGCTATCAAGAGAAATCCAAAGTAGTTGTGCATCCTATTTATTTATAAAAAAATAAACCTATTCCAAAACTTTCTAAAAATGAATTAAAATATCCTTGTTAATCGGTAGAAATTCTTACTTATTTTTAAAGTTCCTATTTATCAAAATCGTTAATATCTTTTTTAAAACTATACAAAAACGATTTCTAAAAAAAACTTAGCGACCTTTGCGCCAATGGAAAAAACAAATTTTATTGATCTCATAAAGGTATTTTGCCGCAGTGGACATGGTGGTGCCGGAGCAAAACATTTCTTAAGAAATAAATTAACCGCCTTTGGTGGTCCTGATGGAGGCGATGGAGGAAGAGGAGCGAATATCATTTTGCGCGGTAATAAAAACCTTTGGACCCTTTTGCATCTTAGATATTATAAAAATATTCTCGCAGAAAATGGCGAGGGTGGAAGCAAAAATAATTGCACAGGTCGCGATGGGAAGGACATCTATGTAGAAGTGCCTTTGGGTACAATTGCCACTATCGAAGAGACGGGTCAAAAAGTGGAAATATTGGAGCATGGCGAGGAGACGGTCTTGCTAAAAGGAGGAAGAGGTGGTTTGGGTAATTCCAATTTTGCTACTCCTACCAATCAGGCGCCCGAATACGCACAGCCGGGAGAACCAGGAATAGAATCTATCGTTTCTATGGAATTAAAAGTGTTGGCAGATGTAGGTTTGGTCGGATTTCCAAATGCCGGAAAATCAACCTTACTTTCAGTTATTACCGCAGCCAAACCTAAAATTGCTGACTACGCTTTTACCACGATCACTCCTCAATTAGGAATGGTTGAATACCGCGATATGCAAAGTTTTTGTGTAGCAGATTTACCGGGCATTATCGAAGGAGCAGCAGAAGGCAAGGGGCTTGGACATCGGTTTCTGAGGCATATCGAGCGTAATTCTGTTCTCCTATTTTTAATACCTGCCGATAGTGTCGATCATGCTGAAGAGTTTCGAATATTACACAATGAATTAAAAGAATTCAACCCGGAATTACTGGATAAAAAGATCCTTCTTGCCATCAGTAAAAGTGAAATGCTGGACACTGAATTAAAAGATGAAATAGAAAAAGAACTGCCCGAAAACATTCCTCATATTTTCATTTCTGCGTTTACAAACCAGGGAATTGTTGAATTAAAAGACATGTTGTGGAAAGCCTTAAATTAGCTTTTCAATCCGGGATAAACCAGGTTATTTATGAGCAGAAATATTCTATTTTTCATCAATCCAATTTCTGGCACAAAAAATAAAGATCATTTAGAAAAAAAGATTTTTAATAGATGTATCCTGGATGGAGCAGCATTTCAAATTCTTTTTACTTCTGCCGATGGCGATTACCGTTTTTTAAAAGCAAAAATTGAAGAGGATAGCATTACAGATGTAGTCATATGTGGAGGGGACGGAAGTTTACGAAATATCATTACTGAATTATTAAATACAAATGTTCAGGTAGGAATCATCCCTTATGGTTCCGGAAATGGGCTGGCACGTTCGGCTTCGATTCCACTAAGTATAGATGAAGCGCTGGAAGTAATTTTTAGGGGTACGGCCTATCCGGTAGACGCGATTATGATTAATAATCACTTAAGTTGTCATTTAAGTGGTTTCGGCTTTGATGCCCAGGTAGCTCATGATTTTGCACGAAAAAAGAAACGCGGGTTAAAGATGTACATAATGCAGGTTGCAAAAAACTTTTTCGCCACCAAAAATTACCTTTTTGAAATTAATATTGAAGGAAAACATCTTGCAGAAGAAGCATTATGTGTTTGTATAAGCAACAGCAATCAGTTTGGAAACAATTTTAAAATTGCACCAAAAGCGAGTATCTGCGATGGTTTGCTGGATGTAATTATTTTTAAAAAATCGACAAAGTCTCTCACCTTACTTTCTCTGGCCAAACAGATTTTCTCCGGAGAAATAGACAGAATCAGTGAAGAAAATCTGGATAAAAAAAGAGTTCTGTATTTCCAAACCAGTGAATTAACAATCAATAATCCACAAAAGGCTCCGTTGCACATAGATGGGGATCCGGCAGAATCTGCAAAGGAATTTTCAATAAAGATATTACCCGCTGCATACAAGCTTTTGCAACCCGGAGAAATGGAATAAATGGAATGAAAGTCCTCTTATTTTATGCAAATTCTATTTTGAATTTCTACCCATAATTGATTGCACTTCTTCAAACGCTTTTACATTATTTAATCTGCTCAGGGATGATTTCACTTCTAATTTTTCTCTTGTAGTCAAATGAAAATTCAACGAAGCGGCATTATCTGCTTTTTCGGGAATATACATAAACGCTACCCGGTTTAGAGGTACGCTAAGAAAGTTTTGGGCATAGCTGATTTCATCATCCTGAAAATAATCCTGTAATACAAACCAATTATTTTGCAACATGGTAAAAGGCTTCGTAATGATATCAGCAATCCCTCCTTTTTTATAATCGGTATCCCAACTGCCTTTTTGCCGCGATCTTATTTGAATGATTAAAACTCCGGATGTATTCTCATTGATCCAGTTTCGAAAAACATTTAAAAACCGTAGAGTAGTTTCCTGTCCGTTATTATCCCTTAACCCCGCATCCATTACTTCTATGACAGGCTCAGAAGGTAGCCATACAGCAGGTAATACATACGGATAGGTAGCATTCATCCGGAGAGCTGAGAGCAACCTTAAATCCATCGGATTTTCATTTTTGAATAGTGCTGCAAAGTCCACTGCATCCGGACCACTCATGTAGGAGCTGCTGTCAATATATTCTTCCTGCATCATAAAACTAAGTGGCTGAGTACAAACCATTAATTTTTTTAAATCGCGGGTAATCACAGAATTTAAAATCATCAAAGGTATATCTGCATTACTTTCTGCCTCTTTGTAAAAGCCGATACGTTTATCCAAAATCCCTTTTGTATTCAAATCCAGTTTTTGTTCAAAAGCATAGCCACGATCCTTGATATAGCGTTGTCCATTATAGGTAAATTTTTGTCTTGGAGTGATCAGATCGCGGGCGATCATCGCTGAGAAAACAGGATTGAGTAGATCATTTGAAATATTATTGTAATAGCTTTCGCTTGCGATATTGATGATTTCTCCTTCATCTCTTTGCCGGGCAAGTTCCCTGAAATAAGCGCCGGCAAGCATTCCTCCTGAAGCTCCCGTCATCAGCATGGTGCGATCCATAATTTTTCCCTGAGTGATACTATCTAATTGTTGCAGCACATTTAATGAAAAACCTGCCCCGCGCAAACCGCCTCCGCTAAAATTAAATACCACTAATAAAGGCTTTTCTTCCGGTTGCTTTTCTTTCCATTTAGCAAGAATTGTAAGCATGTTCTTTTTATCAGCTTCAATATTTGGAGCAGAATTTAATTTTCTTAAATGATCTAAAGTATATAGCGGTCGCACCTCCTTTGTATAATCCAGTCCGTAAGCTTTATTATGAGGATCAATAATGTCTTTCTGGTAAAGAAAATTTACGACCAGAAATAAAGTGATCAGAAAAAGCAAACTCCAACTTCGCAGGAAATAGGAAAGAGCTCCCAATACAGCAATTAAGATGGCAAATAAAATTAAAACACTTGCCGCCGCAGGTACCTGGAATAGGACATTATCTAAAAAGAAAGCGATAAAAACCATGAAAACAAAGGCCAGAAGAATTGTAATCAGAGCAGAAAAATGATGTCTTTTAAAAATCTCATCCAGAAGGGTTTGGTTATAATGCGCTACGGGTCTCGCCTTCTTTACACTAAAATAGGAATTGAAATAAAAACCAACTTTCAATCCATGGTCATCTGTTGATTCTTCTTTTTTTGCTCTGCGTCTTTTTCGAACGTTGCTTATGTTTAAAAATCCGGGCTGATAAAACCGGAGAATCCGTTTATCCGCCGTAAAAAAATAAGCAAAGGAAATAAGCAGCAAAAGAATGAAACCTCCTAAAAAACCAGCAACATTTATAAGAAACTGGGGCAAGGTGATTAATTCCTTATGCAACCCAAAATTGAGCGCATTGAAAAAATAAACGATTAAAAATATAGCAGGGATCAATGCATTATTCAAACAATATTTTAAGAATGGATTGGAAGTAGTAGCTAAAAAACGACAACGACTGCTATGAATTATGAATGTAGTGATATTCCAGCTCATCATAAATACACCGGTAGCTACGCCAATAATAGCAGCTCCCGCAGCATTTACATTTCCCAGATATTCCGGTGAAAGAAATAGCGCATCAGCACCAAATAATTTCAAAAAATGCCCGGTGATTGTTAAAAACAGGATGACCCAGAAAATTAATAAGACCTGTGATTTTCTGAAATGCAGAAGCAACAGTTGTATGGGAAATGAATAATAAAAATTCCGTGCAAATGTTCTCATGCGAATGTTTAGTATTTAGCTTTCTTTCGATTTAGGAATCATAAGATACCACATTAATAACAGCGACATTAAAAATAACATGGCAACCCATTGGTGGGCAACGCCAAAATAAACCAGATTATTGCCAAAAGGCGATAACAGAACGGTAAAAATACCTAATACTGCCTGAAGTAATATGAGCACTGAGGGCATCCACTTAGTCTTGTTGAAAAACGATCCCGTTTTAATTTTACTGACCTTATACCACCATACCATCACTAATACAACAAGAATATATGCTAGCCCCCGGTGAATAAAATGTATTGCTATCCGATTTTCCAAAATGTTTATCCAGGCCGGGCTAAGATTATTCATATTTGTGGGAATCCATTGACCATTAATTTTCGGCCAGGTAGGCGCGTAAACTGCAGCATGTAATCCCGCCATAAATGCTCCGTACACAAGCTGAATAAAAAGAACTCCCCCTATGACCGCGGTTAAAGTGCGAAGCGATTTTGGGACAACTACCTGATGTTTTTTTACTGAAAAGCTTAGAGCAAACCAAAAGGTATAA
>JBDSBN010000394.1:0-6149 GCA_039921585.1 Ginsengibacter sp.
CGTTTACACGGGCATCGCTATACGGATTTTGCCAAAGATCTAAATGAAAGGTCCAATCTTTTGCAGGAGGTAAGATGTGATTAACTACCACAATCGTAAAAGCATGATTAGCCTTATACCGGTCTCCCTTAATCGATAATGATCCTTTGTATATGCCGGGTTTTGCATCTGCAGGTACATCTACGCTAAGCCATACTGGACGGGATTCCTGTGCGTTTATCGAGAATGATTTTATATTGTCAATCATATCTGCATGTAACGAGGTAGGAAGGTTTTTGGGGATACCGCATCCGGATTTCAAATCTCCAAGGTGATCTGTAATTACGTAGCGAACGAAATTCGCCTGAATATTTTTTAAGGGAATTGACTTTCCTGAAGCACTCTTTAATTCAATGACTTCCAGATGAATGTTTTTTAATGGAACCGTGGTATAAATTAGTGCCTGCGTATGGACTCTTTCCCCTTTCCAGGCTTTTTGATTCCAGGTATTTTTTACCTTATCAGATGAAGGTGCGGATGAACGATCGAAATGTTCGTTAACAGAAACAAATCCACTGTAGGATCCCTGAGGAATATTAGCCCAGGTAGCAGCATTTACCGGTAAGGGATCTGCAGCTTCAGTGAAAACCTTTCCGACAATGACTTGGGCATTTGAAAAAAGGATAGTAAATAAGAATAGAAAGGACAGAGCAGATATTTTCATTTTTTTAAGATTGATGGTGCCATTAAACAATCTTAAATATACTTCAACTGAATGACGATAATAAATGCAAACGGTTGAGTGAATTTCTTTTTAATAACAGAGCAAAGTCAGAAAAGGTGTATGAAAAAGGTTCAATATTGGTGGAGCGAGGTTTTAACGTGTAAAAATATTTTATTAAAAAATCATTAAGGATATTTCATCGCTAATTTAAAACGTGCCCACAATTCATTATCAAAACTACTTGGACCCGCAGTTGTTTGATTGGCAGAATCTCCTAATCTTATCACGACCATATTTAAAGATGGGATGACATAAATTTTCTTGTCATCTTTCCCAAGTGCCATGATCATATCTGAAGGTGCTTCAGGTACTAATGCCCCCTGAAATTGAAATTGAACCTGTGGCAGCATAAAGCTGCTTTTTCCATTAAGCCACCACAAATAGCCATAGCTGTTATTATAACTTTGCGATGAATTCGTCATATCATTAAAGTAGGTCCCATCCGTTAGGATCTTTTTACCGTCCCATTCTCCTTTTCTAAGTATCAATGAGCCAAATCGGGCGGCATCTCGAGTTGTGCAATACATCACATTATTTAACCAAAATCCTTTTATTCCTATTTTATCGAATAAAACTTGTTTGCAATACGCGTTCCATGAGAGTCCGCTTGCGGCACTCAATACATTATGCAATAGCAAATATGGCGCATTATGATATGCCCAGCGTTTACCGGCATCTTCTTTATAAACAAGGCAATTTGGTTCCATACAATCCGGATCTGAATAACGATCATCCAGACCTGTACTCATGCTTAATTGGTGTCTGATGGTGATTAGTGCTTCTTTTTCCGCAGGCATGCTTGTCCACCCGACACCCAGGTATTTGGAGGTTTTATCATTTAGGTTAATAATTCCTTCCTGCTGCGCAAGTCCTGCTATCAGGCCAACAACACTTTTTCCCGCTGAGGCCAGGTAGTAGCGGGTATCTTTTGTCCAATTATTCCAATATTGCTCTTTTACTATTTTGCCCTGATGCAACACGATTAATCCATACGTGTTTTTTGCGCCTGCAAATTCAAAAGCTGCATTCAATTTACTTTCATCCCACTTTAGAGAAGCAGCTGTTTTTGTTTCCCAACTGTCACCAGTGATTGGTGGATAATAATAAGTTCCGGAATTATCTTCCACTCTTTCAGGATCCTTCTTGCAGGAAAATAGGAATAAAAGACAGCATGGAAGGAGAAGGAATTTTTTCATGAAAAAGTATTAAATAGTATGGACACCGAATGTATTTACAAGTTTAATCCTAAACGTTTCTATTTGAATTTAATTTTTTCGATATCATTTTATATCAGAATTTAATTTGATGAAGTTAAAAATCTAACGGGAAGTCTTATTTAAGCTTAACTGTTGTCTGTCTTTACAAAGTGTTGATAATCAGATAAATACTTTTACTTGAAGTTTAGATTAAGCGGTATGAATGAAGTAATCTATTGTAGAAATTTCAAAACAATTTAGAGCTAAGTTAAAGAACCAGGCTACCAGATTCCTGGTTAGCAGCAAAGACAAAAAAATCAATAAATGGTTCGTGAGTATTTAAATTCATAATGTGAAAAATCAATAAATCAGCATCACCGAACCCATCCAACCATCAGTTCACTCTAATTTCAATTCAATAAATTTGCTGAAATAATTACACTCAAAAATAAAATATGATTCATATTCGACCGGCAAAAATGGACGATTTGCCCAAACTATTAGACTTTGAACAAGGAGTTATTTCTGCCGAACGTCCTTTTGATCCATTTATAAAAGAGGAAAAAGTAACCTATTATGATCTGAAGAACCTGATAGAATCCGCTGAGTCTGAAATTCTGGTAGCAGAGATTGATGGGAAAATCATCGGTTCAGGATATGCGCAAATCAGAGAATCCAAGCCTTATTGGAAAGACAACAGTTTTGTTTATCTCGGATTTATGTATGTCGATCCCTCCTTTCGGGGTAAAGGAATCAATCGAAAAATAATAGAGGAATTAAAAAACTGGGCAAGATCTAAAAACATTCCGGAATTACGCTTAGAGGTGTATACAAAAAATGAAGCTGCGATACGTGCATATGAAAAGTCCGGGTTTAATGACCACATGCTTGAAATGCGCATCAATCTGAATGATTGATCAGCGATCTTTTTATCAATAAAAAAAAAGTCCTCACAAGTTTTGAACCTGTGAGGACTTTATATTCTAACGATTGATTTCTTTAAACAAAATCATACCACAGGCTTTTTTCCTGGTATGCTTCTACTGGCACAACTAAATTCTCTGTATGGAATGAATTAATCAATGTAGCAACCTCCAATTTGATCGTATTGATGCAATTGGCTACTAAATCGTTTCTAAATCCTTTCTCACCCATTTCAAGGACGAAATTTGAGGCAATAACTCTTGAGAAAACTTTTCCAAGTTCGATCATTTTACGCTGTGAAATACCTGCCATCAGATTAAAGTCAAGTTCTTTTTTAAAGAAGGAACTGGCCTTTTCTGTGAGATTGTATTCTTTTAAGAAAGAGTAAATATTTAATTCTTTTTTGCGCTTCATTAATTTAGTCACCATTTCTCCAATTTGCGTGTATAGCATTTCATTGGATCCTTCAAATATCTGGAAAGCGCGGCTATCCATAATTCCCCTTCCACCGATATTACTCATTCGGTATCCGTTTGCACCAGATAATTGCGTAAATGTTTGAGATGATTCCTGCATCAGGTCTGTGACATAAGCCTTCATCGAGTTGGCCTCAATGCCTTCAGCAGAGAGATCATTCTCTATACTGCTTACGCTACTGCTACGGAAACACATGGCGGACACAACGGTAAACGCACTTTGAATCTGAGAAATCTGAAATTGAACCTGATCCAGTTCTATCAATTTCTTTCCACTAACAATTCGCTGATTACACTGCTTAATCGCCTCATCCAACATTCTTTTGATAAAACCCATCGCCATACCTGGAAATTGCAGTCTGCTGCGATGAAGGACGTCCAACATCATTTTCAAACCCGACGATTGCGGGATTAATTTATATTGTTCAGGAACAATAATGTCCACTATATTTTTACCGTAGGGAATCAATTCAAGACCTAAATTCTTATATAACTGCTCCACAACTATTTGCTGGTTTTCTTTAGATACATCACAAATAAAGAAATCAATATCCCGACTAAGATCTCCACTTGCTCCCTTTTCCCGGGAAGTAATTAGCCAATAATCAGCCATTCCGGTGAGTCCCTGCCAATGTTTTATTCCCTTCACTTTATAGGAGTCACCTACTTTTTCATTCCAGGTTTGCATATTTAGCGCATCACTGCCATAATCGGGTTCGGTGATCATTAACCCACCCATTTGTTGCTTTTCCAGAAAGTTTTTGAAAATATCTCCCTTTACAGATTCATTTGCGTATTTGGCTACAGGTTCCAGAAATAGAGCGATGTTTATCCCAAAAATCAGTGACAGAGAAATCGATTCATAAGAAGCTGCAGATAAAACTCCGAGACATTCTTTTACATGAACCCCTCTTCCACCAAATTCTTCCGGAATAGCGACGGCTAAAGGTTTCTCCTTCATAATGATATTTAACTCATCCTGAGTTAAACTTCTCTCTATAGCAAATTCATCTTTACTATATTTTTTTTCGAATACTTCTTTTAAAATCTTTTCATAATTCTTCAGAAAATCTGAAAATTCACTTTTCATATGCTAGCTGTATTTTTTCTAAAATTTAATTTACTTCAAATCAACATTCCAGATGTGAAATATTTTTCGGCAAAATAAATATACCTGAATGCTTTCTTGTAATATATTTATACTCAATCGTTCAATATAGAATAAATATATGCAGGCAAAAATATCCATTCCTTTTCTATCTGAAGGAATAATTTTTTTTATCCAAAAAAGAGATCATAAATACCGAATTTGATACCAGTTTTTTAATTCTAAAACGATTATTGATGAACAAGCCAAAGGCAAGAAAATAGGTGCAAATTAATTCATTCTATTCTTTGAAAATTGGGTCAATCCTTAAAAACTTTTTACAGTATTCAGTTTTCAAAGCTTAATAAAATAATCACTTTAAAACTATTGTTGAGTTTAAGAAGTGTTTAAAAAAATATGTAAAAGGTTAAAAAATAATTGTAGCTTTATTACATGGCCTTTAACAATAATTCATTACACAAGAACGCACCCCAAACAGTTTGTATGTATTTTTTTTAACGGACTTAACTATTAATCAATTAATATATTAAAAAGTTTAAGTTCCTTTAGTGAAAATTGTTATTCTCCTACAAGTTCATAATAGTTTCTACTATAAATGACTATCCTTCCAATCAATCCTAACAATACCAACTGTCCCTTTGACGATTTAATCTTCTGATTCATTACAAGACCGGCGAAGTTCAATACTTAACCTGCCTTATTTATTAATTTAAAACTTGTAATAATGCCTTCCACTTTAGAAAATTATCTCAAAGGATTGATTTCAGTTGTATTTATTTTATTGTCAATTCATTCGATTGGACAAAAAACGACCATCCAGGACTATGTGATATTTGGGGGTAGCGGTAACTATCTAAATACCGGAAGCTGGTCAGAAGAAAACGAGGGTTGCCAGGTTGTAATTGGTAATAAAAGTACAATTACCAATGGAGCAATTGGTAGTTTTCAATTTATTAAAACTACAGGCGAGGTTAGTATTGGAGGAAACGTATTTAGTGGAGGTAAAATTTCCCTTTCGAGTAAAAACACTGTTTCAGGAAAAATAGCAGCAGACAACTCTTCCGGATACAACGGAGATATATTAAAAACAGGATCGTATGGGAATTTCATTGGGAATATAAATGTAAATGGAAATATTTCTATAGGGAGTAAGAGTAAGGTGGAAGGTACCGTGACACTGCCTTCCGGCAGTTCCTATTATGGTCCGGCACCTAAAGGTGGAAAAATTGTTGGTACTCTATCCCTACCCGGTTTGCCAGATATGCCTCCTGTCACTGATTTTCCAACAGCAGGGTCAAAAAGTATATATGGTTCTGAAACGATCCTTCCCGGTGCATATAATAAAATCGAATTAAAGGGATATAAAACAATCACTTTTTCAGGAACCGGTGTTTATGTCTTTAATTCCATTAATAATCAGGGAACCAACAATTTTATCTTCGATTTTAAAAATAATTCTACCGGTACTGTTCGACTTTATATATATGGAAATGTGGATTTGGATAATATAAAAGTGCAGGTGATCAATGGCGGTGAGGCTTCCAGAATTTATACAGAGGTGCACGGAAATGGCAAATCATGTTGGGACAAAAAGTCTTCATGGACGATGGGCGGATCGTGGTATTGCCAAAAGAAAGAATCTAATTGGGAGGGCACTGTCTGGGCTCCATATGGCCCGATAA
>JBDSBN010000395.1:0-4344 GCA_039921585.1 Ginsengibacter sp.
CCTAAGTATTTTACTACCGGTTTAAATCTGTTGGCTTTTTTTTGTTGCAGCGGACCACCACCTTCTTCATCGCCTCCAATGGTTAAAATTCTTTCCAGGTTGCTTCCCCAGGCTCCGATCACCCAATCGTACATATCCCAGGTTTTTACGCCTAGTGCTTCTTTTGAATAGAAGAAACTGTGGGGTTGAGGTGTCTGAAAACGTGTCAGATCCAGCAAGCCTTCATCTACTATCGCTACGGAATAAAACATTTCACGATTATTTTTCTCACTTACGGTTAAGCTTGTTTGTTGTTCTGGTCTAATAGATTCTGCCATGGTTATAATCGGGTTCAAAATCGTGTTTTTGTCCTCTATGTTAATCGGAATCACACCATACATTCTTATCGGTAAATCATTGATGGTTTGTGCGTGTGGCTGTAGCAGGCTGACTGTAGCATAAATATTCGGAGCCATTTCTTTTTCCGCCTTAAATTTTACAATTGTCTGTCCTTTTAAAGTTTCCACCCAAAAGCTCCTGATGATTTTACTTCCGTTTTCCAGACTTATATAGCCTCTTCCTCCTTCGCTACTTGGAATGGTTAAGGTGATTTCATCTCCTACATTATATTTTTTCTTGTCAGAAGTAAAAGAAAGCATAGATGCAGCTGTAGGGTCATCGATATTATCACGGCTTCTCCAACCGGGCTGATCCAGATAAACCACTTCTCCGGTTATGTGTCCGCTATTTAAATCTTTTACCAAAATGAGAAATCTTCCCCACTCATTTCCTCCGATCTTAAAATTGTATTTTCCTCTGCCGTTTACTAATTGAACTTTTTCTGTTTTAATTAATTTATTGTATTTGTCCTGAGTGAAATTGCTGAGATTATCACCCGTGTCGTCCCACCACCAACGCCATTGGATCTTAAAAAACTGAACTTCTACCTGTCGGTTTCCTGTGATTGTATTTCCATCTCTATCGACATTTATGATGTCTGCGGTGTGATTTTTACCTGAAGCCAGAAAACCCCATAATTTATCTCCTTCCGGTATTTTAATACCTGCATAACTGGTAAAGGGGCTGTAGGGGATACTCATACTATTGATGCTGAACGCTCCTCCTGGTTCAAATACTTTAACTAATAAATTTGCGGATAACATTCCCGGTGCAATGTCATCTGTTTCAAAATTTGGACGGATGGTTGCTTTGCCTTCTTCATTTAAAGTGCCCTCGAAAATTGTTTTTGACTGAGTGGAATAATTGGATGTTGGGTTGTAAAAAGTATAGTCTTTGAATTTGGGGAAAGATGTTTTTTTTGCATAGAGAGCCGCATCTACTTTTGCTTTTAAATTTCTTGCGGAAGCTCCAAATAACCACTTCACATCCAGGAGTCCTTCTTTTTTTATTCCTTTGCCCAGCATGGAATCCGCTCCGAAAGTCAGATCAATTTTAAGGCGGTTAGGCATCACCGTTTCTACTTTGATTCTTTTTTCAAACTCGGCTCCGCCGGCTTTTATTTTCACCAGCCAGTTGCCGGTAGGTGCACTCTGTTGCGTGGCGGTCCTGAAAATATTAAATCCTCCTTCCGCATTGCTTTGTACCAATCTTTGATACAGTTGTCCCTGCGGAGTGAATAGTTCAAATTCAATCGGATAATTATCGGGTAATTTCGAATTTTTACTTTCAATTATGCAATTGATATACAAAGAATCTCCGGGTCTCCAAACACCTCTTTCTCCAAATATAAATCCTTTGATTCCATTTTTTATCTCTTCTCCTGTGATATCAAAACGGCTGAATGGCAGACTGCTGCCATCATCTAACTTTAAATATCCTCTTTCAGTTTTGTTTTTTGCGATAAGCAGATAAGGTTTCCTGTTAAGTTCAAAATGTGCAAAACCATCTTTATCACTTGTTCCTTTTTGAATAACCTGATTTTGGAAATCCAAAACTTCCAGTTCAACACCATTCATTGGTTCTGTGGTTAGAATATTATTTACGGCAATCGTCAAAGAATGGTTGCTTCCTCTTTTAGCGGTGAGTCCGATATTGGAAGCGAGAATATTTCTGGAAGCCCACCGATCCCGGCTGTAATAGGAACTCGCACAGGGATTATCCCGTTCTTCCCATTCAAAGCCATAAGGATAGTAATTATCATAGCGATTCCAGAATTCATCATAACTATCGGGGCTTTCTCCATATTCAGAAAATCCTCTGCCTGAAAAATCGTTTTCTTTGACCGATTCCATGTTGGCTGAATCGCAAGCGAATAAAGAATACTGAGGACGAAACCCAATAATCACTCTGTATATAGCTCCGGGTTCCGTCTTTAAAAACTGATCAATATCCAAAGAAAACCGTTGTTTCTTTTTTAGATCCAGCGTTTTGTCCTCATCAAGCGGTAAAGTTTTTTGAACGAGTGGCTTTCCTACACGACGTAGCCCACTTTCAGTTGCGAAATTATTTTCCTGAAGAAATTGAGGAATGTTGCTTTCATAGATCTGGATGATACTGATATCTACAGCCTTCAGATTGACAGATTCAAAGGGCAATACTAATTTCCCTTCATGAGGAAGAATATTTCCTCTTCCCTGAATCTTTACGGAGGGCATTCTATTTTCAAAAATAATGTTTGCAGCAAATCCATTTTCAAGAGTTTTTGCAAAGGAGTTTTTTATTCCGGGATGGATATTCATGCTGTAATTTCCATCCAGTTGATCTCCTGTATAAATCTTTACCTCACTTCCATCAATGCTGTAGGTGAGATCATTTTCGTTATCTAATGTAATCAGCCCTGTTAGTTCCTGCCCTACTTCTATAGGATCACTAAATTGAACAGATGCATATTGTTCGGACGAATTCATTGCGACGACGTCCAACACTTTAAAATCTCCTATGGCAGGTACTTCTAATTCTTTAGACCCTTTCAAATCAATTTTGGAAGGCTTGCCGTCCCAGATTATTTGAAGTGTATTCGCTTCTTTCTCTCTTTTAATATTTTCAATTTTAAAGGGATGTGTTTTAGTAAGTCCTGTGTGCTCCCAAATAATTTTTTGTTGCTGATTGTTTAGTGTGACTGCAAGAAATTTTTCTACCTCTTCGGGCTTTTCAACATCTGCGGTTTCGATTAGGCCCGTTAGAAACATCTGATCTTTTTCGCCCGTGCTTCTTAATCCATAAGTTGTGACCTGGAAAGAGGGTTTTACGGTTTTAAAATTAAAAACGAATTCAGAATATTCCGTTGGCGTTTTTGTAACCTTCCCTAAATTAAAGGTGATCTTATATAGTTGATCCGGAATCAGATTACCCTCCGGTTGAAACTCGATTGTGCGGGCATCCAGCCACACAGTTTTCCCTTTTACTGATGGAGAAAGTTCAATCAGTTTTTCCTTCGTTACATCTCCCAATGAATGTGAGGTTGCTACATTTTCAGATAATTTAATCTTAATGGCACTCGTTTTCGATACCACACCGGAAGTATGACTCTCAATATACTTACTAAAAGCGGGATCAATTAGTACTAGAGAATCGCTTTTATTTTTACAAGATTGAATCAAAAAAAATGATAAAAGAAAAAGCCCCATTTTTAGAATGGAGTTTTTCGAATAAGCTATCGTCATCGTTCTTTTCATGAAAGAGTTATTTTTGGGAGGAAATATGAAGTATAAATTTAAATATAATATTGAGGCACCAGAATAACGAATGTTAAATCCAATTAAAAGTTTATTTCACTTTTCCAGTGATTAAAGAGAGAGTCTCCTGTCACGCTGAGAATGATCATATAGTACTGCTTCTGATCTTAATTATATGCCTGTGCTCAGGCCACATCTCTTCCCATTTCTTCTCTATTTCTTCGATACATAATCGATAGCGTAGATTGAAGATATAGCATTCCATATTGGTATATATTCCGTGGATAGAATAAAGGAAGTATTCTTAAATTTTGAGGTTTTTTGTGGTCATTCTATGATTTTGGTTTTTAGGCAAGTTTATAGGAAGAGTAATACGTTTGTGATCAGTTGAGTGGTCCTTATAAATAAATTTATAGCTGCGTTAGAGATGATTGCTTCGTAGTAAAATGGCTAAATAAGTGGAATGGTTTCTCCGGATTTACATATCCAGATTTCAATTTATAATAGGACAAACGATTTGGGGAATGATGTTGGCGGAGATAGATGAAAAGGCGAATAAGCGCTCCAACCAGTATTCGCAAGGGAAAATGACAAAAAATGAGCAAATGAAAATATCGGTGAAATTTTTTCTTCTGACAGCCAACCAGTGAGGCAATTAGTTTTGGTTTATTTCTAATTGTTTATTGACATTATTAATCAGATTATTTACATCAAAAGGTTTGGAAATAAA
>JBDSBN010000396.1:0-17887 GCA_039921585.1 Ginsengibacter sp.
GTCATAATATTTTTCAAATGTAGTACACAAACTCTATACAACAAATTATTTTTTCTTAAATCGATAAGCGAAGAATTAAAAACGCTTACTTTCTAAACAAAAAAAAACCGTTTCAATGAAGAAACGGTTCCTTAGATTGCTTGTCAAAATGAATCATTTCAACAATCAGTAAAACTGATATTATTGAGCTGGTGTTTCTGCTGCAGCTGGCAATGAATCTGTAGTAGTTACTGGAACTGAATCTGTTTCAGCTGTAGCTGGTGCTGGGGTAACTTCTTCAGTTGCAGCAGGAGTTTCAGTTTCAGTAGTTGTAGCTGAATCATTACATGCTACGAAAAATGCAGATACCGCGAAAATTAAAAATAACTTTTTCATTTTTTGTTGATTTTTTTAGATTTAAGTTTTAAATTATTACACCTTTATACCCGATTCAAAGAAAGGTAACCCACTATTTTAAAATTTTTTATTTTAGTTTATAAATAGGTTACTTTTCCACCTTTTAAGTATTAATAATTGAAGAGTGAAACTATATGATGAAGAACAGGCATTAATCACGGGTCTGGCGAACCATGATACAAATGCAATTGAAAAAATTTATCGGGAAAATTACTCCACTATTCAAAGCTTTATTGTAAAGAATAATGGATATCCGGATGATGCAAGAGATATTTTTCAGGAGGCGATGATTATTCTGTTTGAAAAATCAAAATCAGAATCCTTTGAGCTCACCTGCCAAATCAAAACATACTTATATTCCGTGTGTCGTAGATTGTGGCTAAAAAAACTTCAAAGAGAATCGCGCTATAATCCGGCTATAGATACCGTTTTGGAAACAGTAACCGTAGAGGATGAAATAGAATTGCACGAGAAGAAAAACAGTGATCTTGGAATAATGGAAGATGCGCTTTCCAAAATTGGAGAACCATGCAAAAGTTTATTGGAAGCGTTCTATATTCAGAAGAAGACAATGCCGGAGATCGCTGAATTGTTTGCCTATACCAATGCAGACAATGCTAAAAACCAGAAATATAAATGCATGGTGAGATTGAAAAAAATATTCTTTTCTCAATATAAAAACACAAATGGAAATGAATGAAAATGTACTTTTTGACGCAATAGAAAGATATCGGAACGGAGAAATGGGACCGGAAGAAAAGGCTTTATTTGAGGAATTAAGGAGAAAGAATCCGGAAATAGATCAAGTAGCTGCGGAAAATTCATTTATGTTAACCGAACTTGACAGAATAAGTCAAATAAAGAAATTTAAACGTCTGCTCAATGAAGTTGAAAATAAACTAGAAAACGAAGAAGTTATTTCTGAACGGAATAAAAAAACCGGGGCCAAAATAATTTATTTATGGAACCGATACCGCAGAACAATCGCCGTAGCAGCAGCTATCGCCGTATTGGTTTCTATCTCAACCGCCACCTTCTTTTCGGTGGTTTCAGAAAATAAAAAAGCCGCCGCACTTACTCCGCTGGTAAATAATAAGCTGGTTCAGTTTGAAAGAAAACTAAATCAGATAGAACATAAATTAAATGATGCGGCAGCGGAGCCGGTTAAACCACAATTTGAAGCAAACTTCATGGCTACAGGGTTTTTGCTGGATGGGAAAGGGTATATCATCACCAATGCACATGTGGTAAATAATGCCAAAAACCTGATTGTTGAAAATAAAAAAGGAGTACAATATTCTGCCAAATCAATCTACAATAACCCATTAAATGATCTGGCTATCCTGCAGATTACGGATACTTCCTTTAAGAAAGTTACTAATTTACCATATACCTTCCCGAAAACATCCTTCGACCTGGCTGAGCCAATTTACACCCTGGGTTACCCACGCGAAGAAATTGTTTATGGACAAGGGTATTTGAGTGCTCAATCCGGTTATTTTGGAGATACCACCTCCTATCAAATCAGCATTTCTGTGAATCCGGGTAATAGCGGAGGTCCTGTATTAACACGAAATGGTGAAATTATTGGAATTATCAGCAGTAAAGAAACAAAAGCGGATGGGGTTGTATTCGCTGTTAAATCTGAAAGTATTTATTCTGCCATTGAAGCAGTTAAGAAAGGGCAGAATATTAATATTAAACTTCCCAGTTCGAATTCACTTAAAGGACTCGACCGTGTTCAACAAATCAAAAAGATTGATGATTATGTTTATAAGGTAAAGGGAAATTAGTTTGGTTAAGCTTATAGCTCCTAAATATTATTTAATTATTCCTTCCCAGCATTATTTTTAAAATCTATCTTTTACCTTCGCAGCCAAAATTAAACAAATGACGACGAACAGAACTTTTACAATGATTAAGCCTGATGCTACTTCTAAAGGAAGTACAGGAGGAATTTTAGAAATGATAAACGCAGCGGGTTTTCGCATCGTGGCAATGAAAATGACTCATCTGTCCAAAGAGAAGGCCGGAGCTTTTTATGCCGTTCATAAGGAGCGCCCTTTTTACGGAGAATTAGTGGAATTTATGAGCAGCGTACCAATTACAGCCGCTATTCTTGAAAAAGAAAACGCAGTAGAAGATTTCAGAAAACTAATCGGAGCTACCAATCCTGCCGAAGCAGCAGAAGGAACAATCAGAAAAAAATACGCTTCCTCTATAGGTGAGAACGCTGTTCACGGTAGTGATAGCGATGAAAATGCGCAAATTGAAGGAGACTTCTTTTTTAGCAAATTAGAGCAATATTAATTCTCCTAAAAGGGAAAGCACATTATTAAAAAAGCAGGCTCAAATTTCTTGAAGCCTGCTTTTTTAATTCTAATTATTTTTAAGCGGCTCTACTGTATAACCTGCCTTTCTGAGCAGATCAATCAATCCATCTTTTCCAGGTAAATGCCCTGCACCTACCGCAACTAAAACAGATTGATTTTTCATCATAGAATTTAATTGTTTTACCCAATTGCGATTGCGATTAAAAAGTAAAACCTCACTGAATTCATCTCCTCCAAATTCACTTTTGTTAATCGCTTTCTCAAGTGAATCCATATTTTGGGATTTGTACATCTGAACCATTTCATCGAATTCTTTTTTATATTTTGGAAAGCTGTCTATATTCTTTAACAGCTCTTGTGCCTGCCATACGTAGGGAATGCTATCAAAAACAGATGCTTGTAGTTGCATTGTTTCCAAACCATTGATTTCTTTCTTTTCCTTTTTAGCAATTTTGATAATTTCCTGCTCCACACCGGAAGGCGTTGCACAATCCATCATCCGCGGATAAAGTAAAGCAACTAAAAAATAAGGCTTTGCTTTTTGGAAAAGCATCATAGGCATCTTTAATGAATCCGAAAAATAACTTTCTAATCTTTTATATTCTTCCGGAGTATACAGATCCTTCAGTGTTTTACCATCCTTCATATTCATATACATCATGCCGCTTAGCATCACTGTAGGATCATCCATATCCATCTCCATGTATATTGTATCTACCGCCCGAATGGCTTCCTTTAGCGGATCGCTAATATGTATATCCTGCGAGCATAGCAAGTGAAATGTTCCAAAAAGAAAGCTGGGTTTCTTCAAATCCTTTCCGCTAACTTTCCAAAACAGCGTATTATTATCCGGATTAATTTCCCATTTTTTATTATCCTGCGCTTTACAGCTCATAAACAGAAACAGGGCACTTAAACTAATTAAATAAGTTTTCATTATATTGATTTTAATGTGTGCGAAGATAGTTTTTAGTTTGGAGTTCTGCCTGTCACTTCCCGATTTAGGTTGATATATCGTAAAACATAAAAACAAACATTATGAAGACAAAAGGGTAGTTCAAAGTCATTTAGAAATCTTTCCCTGACGGAATTAGAGGTGAGCCTAAATTATTGGGTTACCAAACATCGATGATTTTTTTTGTGCGGGTAAATCTGAACTTATTTAAAGGATCTCCTGCTAAACCACCAAATCCGATTCTGATTGCATAAGTGGGTTTAAACCCAGGTTCTAATCCGGTAACTACATCCACTCTGAACAATTTAAAAATATTTTCCAAACCAACAAATACTTCTAAATACTTACGGTTGGGCCCTACAAACAATCCATTGATTCCTTCAACCAATCTCCAATTCCATCGTTTAATTAAAGGAATCTTATTTGTAAGCAAACCATTTGCATGATGCTCTAAATGAATTTCTGCATAAAAAGGAGCGCTACTACTATTCCGATAGTGTGGCACATTCTCAAACGACTTCACATATTCAGCGGCTATGATAGAAATGTTATTGTAAAAATGTTTGTAATCCTGGACGAAAGCGGATCTGTCATTCAGGAAACCACCAATGCTCGTATTATATTTTATTGTACCACCTAATTTTAAATTGATATCATCTTTTACATTGAAATTCCATTTGTCATAATCTACATCACTGCCTAAAATATTCTTAAATCCTTTGGTGTATTCTAAAGTAAACTTTGGATATTTAGAACCGATGGCCATTTTTGATTCCGGAAATTGAATATATCGCTGTCCTGGAGTTATACTATATGAAATATGTATTGCCACCGACTGATGCCTGTTAAATTGCGAGGACATAACTTCCACCGGATAATTTGGGGTGAACCGATGTCGCCATTTCTTATTTAGAATAAAATCAGAAGTATTATCAATTGGCAAACGGTCTTCAAAACCTGCCTGAATTAAGAGTCGGGCGCTACTCTCCCATTGTTTGCTGTAGCCTGCTTTCGCAAAATAATTCTCATATATTTTCATTTCATTCCTTCCATACAATAACGTGCCGAGAGAATTTCCTAAACCATCTATGTCGCTTTCTTTAAAAAACTGACTCACTCTTTTTCCGCCCGCAATAAAAAAGGATTTCCGTTTTGGCTTTTTGGATAAATCAAATTCATCATTGCTGTTAAAAGTAAATCCTGCCCACGGATTAAAATGACGATTATTAAAACCGTAGCGCGCATCAGCAATAAAGCTAACTCTTGTATCCAACTGTTTAAATAATCTGGAAATCACCAAAGATGGATTTAAAACCACCCCTTCTACGGTATTATATTGCAATGTTTTTAAAAGAGCATCGAATTTTATATTATAGTCGCCCAGACTATCAAAATGTACTCTATTTATACCTCCCCAGATAAATTCGCCCACTTTCACCGGTCCCTGATTCTTTCGAAGAGAATCCAGATTTCTGTTTGGATTTTCCAGACGGACTTTAAGCAGACTATCTTTTACGCGGTAATCTTTTATTTCTTCCGGTTCCAGCGGGATAGGCCTCAAAGCATCCCAATACTCTTTTGTTTTTTTATTGGCCGCACTATCATATTTAATGACAATCCGATCAAACGTTTTTTTATCAAATTCAGGTTCCAGATTGTACTCAGAATAAATATTTACAAAGTCGCCATCTGCTTTAATTTGAAACTGGTTAAAATCAAAATGAAGGACCTGATTTTTTATACGCCAGATGTCTTTTTCTACCGGAATATGAATCTGAGATATTCTCAACGAATCAAGTATTTCCATTTGAGACTTTTGAGTAAGTAAGAGATCGCAACTGAATATGCGCCAATCTCCTTCAGTAATATTGATGATACCTGAAAAAAGTGGTTCATATTGTCTCTTGGGTGTAACCCTGATGGAGTTAACCAATGTTTCTCCTTCAAAAAAGTTTCCCAGATATTTATAAGAATAAAAATTGAAAGCTCCATCTGCAATCGGGGAAACAAATCCACGCGGATTTATTTGATTGCCTAAAACATTTACGTTGTTTTTATAGAAGCTTATAAATATTGGAAAATCAAATCCCAACCCGTTACTGCCACTCACTCTGCTGGAAACAACCTCCAGTTTTAATTTATCAGGCTCCTGCAGAAAAACCTTTGTAATTGATTCGGACAAATAAAGGATTCCACGGCCGGAGCTATCTAATCCCATCCCCGTTTTGTCGGACTTAGGAATAACCTGTCCCATAATTTTATCCGGGAGCTCCCGTAATTTGAGTATTCCCTTTGTGTATACCTGCGCCTCAAATTCCGTTACCTGATTATCGTAAAAATTCCGTTTTTGTATTGCCTGCCTGATGATTTCATATGCAGGGTCTTCGCCTGTATTTTTAACAACCACTTCTTTTAAAGTCAGACTTTGAGGAGAAAGTTGAAAATTCAATACTGTATCCTTTTCGTCAAGTGTTACATTCTTTTGGATGGTTGCATAACCCACATATCTGCATTCCACAGTGTAGTTTCCCGGCCCAAGTGAGATGCTGTAAACTCCCTGATTATTTGTAGTAACTCCTTTTGGTGTTCCCTGTATCAGAATGGATGCAAAGGGTAAATTATTTCCCTGTGAATCCTTTACCGTTCCTTCTATTTTTTGAGCTTTTAAGGAAATAGAAGAGATCATTAAAATAAAAACCAGGAATACTTTCATATAGAATTTTCTAATAGAAATAACGGTGCCAAATACCAGAAAATAAAAACTTTTTTAATCCCTGGTATCAGGATCGTTCTCTCCGATATATATATGATCCGGTGAGCGCTGCAAACCCCGCAACAATACCTCCGATCAAACCGGTAATTAATACCAGTAAAAAGGGACTATCATTTTTTAATATCAATAAAGAAACCCGATGAGCCAAAATGTGCTCATTATTATAACTGATATAGAAACTAAGGATACTCCATAATAGAAATATTCCAAAAAAACCTCCCAGGAAGGAAACGACAGGCTTTTGATGAATCAAAGCCGAAACGACAAATGCCACGATTGCAATACTCCACCAGGGAAAATAAAGACAAGCTGCAAAGCTTAAAAGTACGATGAGAAATGTTGAGATAACTGGTTTCATTGATAGAAATTAGTTTGATTATTTAATGCAATTCCTTTTACGATTTATTAATTGGATACTTATAATTAAGCAGGATTAAAAGTCATTTTCGCTTTTATCCGCTTGTCGGTTTTATCGGCAGGTTTCATCATCCATAATTTATAAAACTCTCCTTGTGCCCATTGATCCACAAAATCATCATAGTACTTACTGCCGGGATTTCCACTCTGACCACCCGGATAAATCCCATAGGCTTCTGTTTCGGAAGTTAATGAAACAACCATCCGCCAACTAGGTCCGTGAGCGGCTTTAGTGGCATTTATAATGTGCTCACCACCTCCAATCGGTAAATGAAGTCGGCTGAATTCAGGAATTTTTGCCAGATGCTCCACTCTTGTGTCTTTCGATTTTGCCCACTCTAATTTCCCTTTAGACTCCAAATCAGCCATTGCTTTGCTGGTTTTGATGAATGCGTTTAATACATTGTCCTGTAAAGTTTCCTTTTCAGGAGTTTTAATATTGTCATAAAAGGAGAAGTCGTGTTCATTCTGCATAAGGCTTAACAATGTGCTTTCATGCGGCCAGGGCAATTTAAAGGAATACTGTGTTAATTCATCCTTCCAAATTTCATTCTCCAGGCTATCCCACAGTGCAACAAATACTGACGCACCTTTCGAATCCGGATCATTTCTGAAATTCCAATCTTTCAAAATATTTAAATAATGAATCTGATCAGCATTTAGTTTGTCTGCATCCAGGTTTTTCAGTAAAACAGGAACAGCC
Source organism: Ginsengibacter sp. (assembly GCA_039921585.1). Lineage (GTDB taxonomy): Bacteria > Bacteroidota > Bacteroidia > Chitinophagales > Chitinophagaceae > Ginsengibacter. The sequence continues at coordinate 7,578 of JBDSBN010000396.1, forward strand.
ATTTCACCGAAAACATTATAATTATCTACCTGTAGAATCATCATATTTTCCAACGTAATGTTATCCATGTTTGAAAGCCTCTTATTGATTTCCCATCCGCGGTAAGGAGGAAAACTGCCGCCCAGATAATAGGGATAAGTGGAATCTGCAGGCCGTTGATTGGCACTACTTACAAAGCCTCTTTCAGGATTGATCTGATGCGGATTTTCTATCTGAGGAATCATTCCCTGCCAGAAATAACTGCTATCGGATCCGGGCATTACAAAATTGCCCTGCCTTTTCCACTTAGCGGGAAAAGCCCCCTGCGCCCAAATGGCTATATCCCCCTCCTTACTTGCAAAAACACAATTTTGTCCGGGTGTTTGGAAATACTGAATCGCATTATAATAATCATCATAATTCTTTGCCCTGTTCATCAGGAGGAAAACTTTTAACTCATTACTCGTGTCGTGTGCTTTCCATCTTACTGCATAAGATTTATTGTTTGTGCCTCTGCCACCGTTAAAGGAACGATCATACATGACAGGGCCAATACTTGTATAAACTACTGTATCCTTATAAACAGGTTGACCTTTTACTTTAATCAACTCCTCTCTGAATGTTGTAGGCTTCCATGCACTGTCAAACCAATATTCTTTCCGGCTCTCATCTTTAAATGTAATTTCATAATAATCTCTCACATCTCTTCCTCCATTGGTTACACCAAATGCGGTATGATCATTAAACCCAATAATTATCGAAGGCGCGCCCGGAAATGTAGCCCCATAAACATTATACTCCGGAGTCCTGATCTGCATTTCGTACCAAAGTGAGGGCAGGTTTAATCCAAGATGAGGATCATTGGCCAAAATAGGCGCCCCGCTTTTGGTATGAGTTCCCGCTACGGCCCAGTTATTACTTCCATTTGCAGGATCCGGCATGAACCGATCACCATCAATTTGATTGGTGTCCTTATAATTGTAATAAAGTGAGTCGGCTGTTTCCGGCACCGAAAGGTGAATTCCGGGAGGCGCAAACTTTGTTCCCTTTGGTACAATCGGATCTAATGAATCCATGAGGATTGGATAAAGCTTATCAAAGTCATAAGATGTAAATACGGATTTCGCATTGGTCATTTCAAAATCATTTTCATATCCGGCAAGGTCCAGAGCCATGGCCTTCAGAAACAAAGCGGATTTAAAATTTGACCACTTTTCCGGTTTATATCCCAATAGTTTGTATTCCAGCGGCAACGAACTTTCTGTTAGTGTTTCAATATAGGCATTTGCTCCGGCTGTATATTGACTGATTGCCTCTAATGTTTGCGGGTCCTCCTCAAATGCTTTTAAGGCATTTTCCGCCGCATAAACCATTCCCAGCCTTCTTTTATCCCGATCGAAATTGATTAATTTGTCTCCCACTATTTCACTTAATCTTCCGGAGGCTGCATGTGTTTGAAACTCCATTTGCCAGAGGCGAAATTTAGCATGCAAAAACCCCTGAACAAAATGGGCGTCTGACTCATTCTCAGCAAAAATGTGCGGAACGAGCCGCTCATCAAAATACACCTCAGTTTTACCTTTAAGATTCGGAAATTTTAAATCCGCAGAATAATCCATTTGAACAGGATCTGCATTCTGCCAGATGCCGTTTTGCGGACTTAATAATTTACCTAATGGTGCGGGTAGCAACATAGTGGAATTTAGAATCACTACCAGCGCTGCGGTAATGACGCTAAAAATAAGGAAGGGAATAATTCTCATATAAGATATAGTTTCTGATTGCCAGACCTGAGAGCATTAAATCTACAGGCAATATGATGAAATGGTTATCAAAAAAAATGTAAAATACTAAAAGAAAACAGCATATGGAAGAAAATCATCTGATAATATGAATTGAACAAACCGATACTTTATTTATACGGTCTTTTCAAAACTCCGGCAGCTTTTTTTATTACACTCTGAGATTGAAACGAATACTGATCTTCGAGGATGATTTTTAATTCGGAAAGAATCTCCGGATATTTTTCAGCCAGCTTTTCAATGAGTCCTAAAGAATAATATTTTATGCCAATCGGCACTTCTGGTAATGATATAAATTGAAAACAGAGGTTCAATATTTCTCCTTCAACCTCTTCTGGTATAGGAATGTTCAGAAGCACATTTAGCGTATTTCTTTTTATTCCTGTATGAATATCTTCCCGCTTTATAAATTCAACAATTTTGCCCAAATAGGATTTTATTAGAATGGGATTTTTAATTGCCGCATAAGACATTGGCCAGGAAGCCCGTTGAGCCAACTGATAATCTCCAAACAAAAGGAAATCCATCAGTTCATTGAATTTCTCCTGATTATCTCCGATCCATTCTACAATTAAATGACAGTTTGCTTTATTATGCACTTTAAGCAGTTGGGTTTTCAAATCCATACATGAGGCTATTACAAATATCTTCGGGGAAGTTTCGTTTTTTTTAAAAGTAAATTAAAAAATGAAACAGGATCTAACAATTTAGAACTTGAGCTGTGAGTGAGATTGATTAATTAAAACGAATCAGCTTTAATAGAACCTAAAATGAAATTTAAAAATCAGGGAGTTATCTATGTTTTATTTTTTTTGCCTTCAGTCAAAAGTTAAAAATCCTTCAAACAATGAAAACAACCACTTCTTTTTAGTTTTAAAACCAGAATCCTTTTTATCTGATTTATCTTTGCACAAAATTTTTCAGATATGAATGGTAAAAAGACCGAAGACAGCAAGATAATCATGACGGAATTAGTATTACCCAACGACACAAATACATTTGGGAATCTGATGGGTGGCCGGTTAATGTACTGGATGGATATCGCAGCGGCATTAGTTGCCTCAAAACATTGCGGATCGCCGGCGGTAACAGCATCTGTAGATAATATTTCATTTACCAGTCCGATCACCTTAGGAAATGTGGTGCATATAGAAGCGAAAATAACCCGTTCATTTAATACGAGTATGGAAGTACATTTAAAGGTTTGGGGCGAAGATATTATTCAACAATACAAATATAAAAGCAATGAGGCTTATTACACTTTTGTCGCATTGGATCCTACCGGAAGACCGAGACTTGTACCACCGGTAATTCCGGTTAATGATGAAGAGCAGGCTTTATTTGATAGTGCGTTACGCCGCCGTCAATTAAGATTGATTTTAGGTGGAAAAATGAAATCGGAGGATGCGACAGAATTAAAAGCGCTTTTTACAAGCAGAGAAAATGCAGCAGAGAAGAAAGATTCTTAAAATCATTTCCCGATTAGGGACATAGATGGAAAAGTATCAATAATAAACATCCTATTCTGATATAGGAGAAAATTTTATCCTAAAAACATTTCAAATTCTTTAAGTTTGGCTGATGGACAAAAAAGCACATTCACAGGAAATAAATTTTTTGGAGGGGCCTCAAAGCCGTTGGAATGATTTCAAATACATCCTATCTGTTTTCTTTCAATTCATTAAAGGTTTTAGAGCATTACATTTTGTTGGCCCATGTGTCACTATTTTTGGTTCAGCCAGGTTTAAAGAGGACCATCCTTATTATAAACAGGCGAGAGAGCTTTCGGGAAGAATTGCTCAATTAGGTTTTACCATCATGACCGGAGGAGGGCCGGGTATTATGGAAGCAGCTAATCGGGGTGCAAAGGATGTGGGCGGAAAAAGTGTTGGGTGCAATATCGTGTTACCTCATGAGCAGCACCATAACCCTTATTTAGATAAATGGGTCAACATTAAATACTTTTTTATCAGAAAAGTATTGCTTTTAAAATATAGCTATGCCTTTGTAGTTATGCCCGGTGGATTTGGCACCCTCGATGAATTTTATGAAGCATTGACCTTGGTGCAGACAAAAAAGATCCAAATGTTTCCGATCATCATTTTTGATAAAGAATTCTATGAGAACATTCTCAAACACAATGAAATCATGAAACAGGCAGGAACCATTTCTGTGAATGATAAGAGCCTTTATCTTGTAACAGATTCTATTGATGAAACCATCGAATACATCAAAGAGAAAAGCATCATTGCCTTTGGATTGCAATATATGAGACCACAAAAACCAATAAAAGGCCTTTTTGAAAAGGGACTGAAAAGCGAACCAAAAAAAGAAGCAGAGTTAGCAGGAAACTAAACAACGCATGTCCATGTATCATTCAGAATATCTCAATCACAGACTTTTCAGCCAAATCAATCTACCAATTATTCTCCATCAGCAAATCAGTTAAAACCATTGCTGTCACAGCCTCTAGTACAACCGGCACACGTAAAGCAATACATAGATCGTGACGTCCTTTTACAGAAAAGGATTCCACTTCTCCGCTTTCAACATTCAGTGTGTGCTGCTCCATTGGCGTAGAGGAAGTAGGTTTCACTGCAATGCGAAACACCAATTCATTTCCATTTGTAATCCCGCCTACAATTCCGCCAGCATGATTGGTGCGCGTTTCGCCGGAGGCATTTATAATTGCATCGTTGTGCAGGGATCCAAACATTTTAGCTGCTTCAAAACCGGACCCAAATTCAATTCCTTTAATAGCAGGAATGGCAAAGACAGCATGGCTGATTAACGACTCAGCAGAATCAAAAAATGGCTCTCCTAATCCGATTGGAAGATTATTTACTTTGCATTCTACAATACCGCCAATCGTATCCTTTGCATCAATCGCTTTTTGCAACCCTTTTTCAAGGTCTTTTTCTCCACCAATCTCTAACAATTCTGCCTGAATATTAATTTCTTTTTCGGGAGAATATTTAGCCAACACTTTTTTAGAAACCACACCAACTGCTACGAGGGCTACTGTAAGCCTCCCGCTGAAATGACCGCCACCGCGATAATCTTCAAAACCCTTATATTTTTTAGATGCCACAAAATCAGCATGACCGGGCCTGGGAACAGCACGCTGTTTTTCATAATCACTGCTTCTTGTATTGCCGTTCTTGAAGAGAATCGTCATTGGTGCGCCGGATGTTCTATCATTGAAGACTCCGCTGATAATTTCAGGAATATCCGCTTCTTTCCTGGGCGTAGTACCTTTAGCTCCGGGTTTTCTTCTTTCAATATCCACTGTAAAATCTTCGGGTGTCAGGTCTATTCCGGGAGGGCAACCATCTATAATTACTCCAACATAGGCACCATGAGATTGCCCGAAAATCTGTACCCGAAAATTTTTTCCAAAAGAATTCATTCTGCTATCTGATTTTTATACTGCTAATTTTTCAATTGATTGTTGTTGATTTTTTAAAAAGAAAATCGAAACTTAATAACCGTATTCACTTAAGTGAAGGTCATTGTCACGCCATTTGGGTCTTACTTTTACAAATAATTCCAGGAACACTTTTCGTTCTATAAACTCCTCAATATCCTTTCGAGCCTGAGTGCCTAATTCCTTAATCATTTTTCCATTATGGCCTAAAATAATACCTTTCTGCGTTTCTCTCTGTACAATAATATCCGCCCTGATTTTAGTCAGTGTTGTCTTCTCTTTAAACTCCTGTACCAAAACGGTCGCATGGTATGGAATTTCATCCTGATATAAATAAAAGATCTTTTCACGGATCATTTCTCCTACAAAGAATTTCATCGGCAAATCACTGAGGTTGTCATCTGTGTAAAAGGGCTCTCCTTCCGGTAAAAATTCTAAAATAGAAGCCAGTAATTCATTCACGCCCATATTTCTTAAGGCGGAGAGTTGAACAACTTTTTTGCAGTACGGCTTTTCTTCAAAGAATTGAACCGCTTTTTCAACTGTCTCTTTGTCAGAAATATCCACTTTATTAATGATAACAATCGAGGGTACTTTTAATTTCAGAGAAGCAAATATCTCATCCGTCTCCTGTAGATCGTCTTTAATATCTACGATCAACAGGGCGACATCTGCATCTTCCAGGCTACTTTTTACAGCCTGCATCATTCTTTCGTGAAGTTTGTATTTAGGTTCAATTATGCCGGGAGTATCCGAAAAAATGATCTGATACCCCGGTGCGTTTAAAATCCCTTTGATACGGTGACGCGTTGTCTGCACTTTTGACGATACAATCGCCAATTTTTCTCCCATTAATGCATTCAATAAGGTACTCTTACCTGCATTGGGCTTTCCAAATATATTTACAAATCCTGTTTTCATGTGTCACGAAATTAACTAATTGAAAGAGAAATTATTTTTAATTCTGTTGAAGCAAGTAGTTTTTAATTTTCAACAGATTAGAGGTATGGTAAAAGGATACCCACCAACCATCCATCATGAAGTCAAAAACGACCATTTAAACTCTACAGAAAAGTCTCAAATTACCCCGTATTTTTTATAATAGGCTGCGAGCATGACGATCACACGATTATAACTACGCATTCCCTGCGGCTGTTCATTTAATTTTAAGAACTTACCATACAACCAGGTAATTGCCGGAGCTATAAACGTTCTGTGCGATTGGGTAAAATCGCGCCATTCTTCCAAATCTTTAATAACAGCCGGATCTAATTTCTCGTATGCAGACCTCGACTTTACAGAGTCAACATAATAGACCTCTCTATTCGCATAGGTAAACAAATCCAGGTAGGTCGAATATTTAAAAAGCGGATCATCAGAATATAAAATAGCCAGGTAACCTGCAAAGCTGGCTGCATCTTCTTTAGCATAACCAAGCTGATGTGCCACCTCATGATTCACAATATAGGGACGTAAAAATTGCGGCACGGTGTTATTTATATGAGCCTCTCCTGTAAAGGGGTTATAATACCCTGTGAAACCCAAATAATTTCCCAACCATCCGTACATAGAGGATTTCACAGACTCACTTCTTTTGTTATATCTCAAAAAAGGATATTTCTCTCCTGCCTTTTTAAAAGTAGCTCTAGATCTTTCAAATAATGTTTTGGTGTCCGGATAGACACTTTCTTCCTGACTGAGTAATCTCCTGGAATCATTTACTTTTTCTACCAGAATATTGTGAATGGTCATTAACATAGCCGTATCATACGGAACATCTTCCAGCTCCAATTGACCGATCAGTCCGCTTCTGTTATAATTAAGTCCCCATACTAAATTAAAGATGATATAAACATATACCAGAATCAAAAGGGTATCTAAACTTTTTGGGAAAAAGTTGCTTTTTGAAAATCCTCTTTTAAAAAGAAAAATAATATTTTTAAATATTTTATATAACACCCAAACGATAACAAATATATATACAATATCTCCGATACTAAAAGGGATCCATCCTAATAAAAAGCCCGAAACAGTAGAAAACACGGGGTACAAGCCATATGTATAGTATTTTTCTACCCATTCTCCATTCAGGGAAAATAATTTAATTGCAATGACTAATACAACAGCAATGACCCACCATCTTAATTTATTTCCACTACTTCTTCGGATATACATATAACGCCTTACAATTTTTTTAGCCGGATTCTTTGATACAGTTCCCGGTGTTTTTAGAAAGTCAAATAAAGATAGAAATAGATTTCAGGATTTATGTAAAAAAGTAAAGTATTAAAGATACTTTTGGAAATACTTATCTCATACCGGGAAAATCAATAGAATGTAACTGAATAATGTATCAATTTTAGAATACCTTAACAACTATTGGGCACCCACACTTAAATAAGGCAAATTTTATTAAATAAATTAATTGAATTCCCTTACCTTTGCCACCCTTTTAATAAAGAGTTATGGGAAAGAGTCGTGAATATGATATTGCATTTGTAGGATTAGGACTTGGAACCCATGAGTTTTACTATGAATTGGAGGATAAGTTCTTTGCGGATTTTCAGGATACAGAGATTACTAATTGCAGTGCAACGTTAAAAGTTACTCTCGAAAAAAACACATCTTTCATGATGTTGAAATTTGAGATTGACGGTAGTACAGGAGTTCCATGTGACAGGTGCGGCAACCCGTTATCCTTGCAATTATGGGATGAGTTTAATTTAATAATTAAACTTGTAGAGAATCCAGATGAAATGAATGATAACGAGGAAGATCCGGATATCTTATATATCTCCCGTCATGAAAGTCATATTCATTTGGATAAATGGCTTTACGAATTTGTATTTCTGAGTATTCCAAATCAGCGCATGTGTAGTGAAGAAGAGATCGGAGGGCCACAATGTAATAAGGAAGTACTTGCCATGCTTCATGAAATGAAATCAAGAATAGAAAATAATAACCCTTTAAAACAAGGGTTGGAAAAATTTAAAAAAAACAATCATTAATAATATTTAATCTACGGTTATGCCAAATCCAAAGCGCAGACACAGTCAACAAAGAAGTGCAAAAAGAAGAACACATTATAAAGCTACAGCAACTACACTTAGTGTAGATTCTACTACAGGTGAAACACATGTACGCCATCGTGCTCACATTAGTGAAGGCAAATTATTTTACAAAGGAAAAGTAGTTTCAGAAAAAGCACCTGCGAGAGCTTTATAAGGCTTATAAATAGTTAAAATCCAAAAATAAAGTTTGATTAACTTCAATCTTTATTTTTGGATTTTTTTTATGCAGGATTCTTATTTTTGAATTCTTTTAAAAGAAATCTTTTTTTTCTTACTCAAAAGAATAATAGTATTGTATATATGAATATTGCACTCGACACGATGGGTGGAGATTTTGCTCCGCTGGAAGCTATTAAAGGAGCAAAAATTTATTTAGATGAAGAAGACTCCAATGCCCATCTTACCCTTATCGGGGATAAGGAGGAACTGGAAAAACTAACCAGGGAATATGATTTAGATCCGTCGAGATATACTATTGTTCATGCGTCACAAAGGGTGGGTATGAATGAGCATCCGACCAAAGCGCTGAAGGAGAAACCTCAATCTTCCATTGTTATCGGATTCACTCTATTAGCTTCTTCCAAAGTGGATGCTTTTATAGGAGCCGGAAATACAGGCGCCATGCTTGTAGGATCTCTATACAGCATTAAGGCGATTGAAGGTATTACAAGACCTGCCATCGGAGCCTACATGCCTACAGAAAAGGGAGAACTCTCCGTATTAATAGATGTCGGTTTAAACTCTGATTGTAAGCCAGAAAATTTATCTCAATTCGCTATACTGGGTTCACTTTTTGCAGAACATATTTTAAATTTTAAAAATCCTCGGGTAGCCCTCCTTAATGTTGGGGAAGAAGAGGGAAAAGGGAATCTGGTATGCCAGGCAGCCTATCCTATTTTAAAAGCAAATCCAAAAATAAATTTTATCGGGAATGCAGAAGGCCGGGACGTATTAATGAATAAAGCTGAGATCTACGTTTGCGACGGCTTTACCGGAAATATTCTTCTCAAATTTGCAGAATCGTTTTATGATCTGATCCAAAGGAGAAATATTGACGATGAATATTTCAACCAATTTAACTTTGAGAAATTTGGAGGTGTCCCCGTTTTAGGAGTCAATAAACCGGTAGTGGTGGGTCATGGAATTTCCGGTGCAATGGCTTTTTCAAACATGATAAAAATTTCGGAAAAAATGATCGATATTGATTTTATTGGAAAAATAAAATCTAAATTTTCCGGTAATTAAACCGCTCATCAGGTTTCTTCTGATTTTTCTTAGAATATTTACTACTTTTCTCTTTGGAATGATTCCTGCATGGAATCAAATGGTCCCTGGTTTGCAACACATTGAATTGTTTTGAGATCCCCTTTTTAGTTCTTTTAGGTAAATAATAGTTGATCTTTAAGCGAATTTAAAAAATTGGAAAAATCTTATTAATTCAAAAATCAGAAAGAGTAAAATGATCCGGATGAGCTTGCAAAGCAAATTTTTTATTTTACTAACCGGCTGCATGTTTATCATGTGTTCTTCTACAGTGTATGCTCAAGATGACTCCATTCGTGATAACAAATTGAATTTGCTTTATAAGGTAATGGATGCTTTTAAAAAAGACAGTACCGAAATCGATCATGAAAAGGAATTTAAAAGAAATGATCAGCATTTTGAAAAATATGAGGGTCTTATTATTAGAGATATAGTGATAAAAAGACTTTCTTTTGGAATTAATTCTGCAGACACGACACAAATGCGCACAAGCACATTTATTGATCTCGCTAACCAGGTCCATCACCTAACTAAAACGAAAGTCATTCAACGAAACCTTTTATTCAAAGAAGGTGATCCTATTCGCCCCTTCCTGCTGGCTGATAATGCTCGATTTCTGAGACAACTACCCTATTTACAAGATGCGGATATCATTGTTAAAAAAGTTTCTTCCCACTCTGACTCAGCCGACATTTTGGTTGTCGTAAAGGATGTATTTTCTCTGGGTGGCGCCATCGGTTCGCTCTGACTAACAAGTTCAGATGTAGA
>JBDSBN010000397.1:0-5223 GCA_039921585.1 Ginsengibacter sp.
TTTTTCGGTTGCATTTTACAGATCTAAATACCGAAGCCACAAGTCCGGAATTGATTTTATTTTTTAAAAAAGAAGGCGCAGATTTTCAGTACGCTGCTTTAAGAAGTTCATCTAATGAAAAATGGGCAATTTCTGATCAGGAAGTAAAATTTGTTTCTATTTTACCCTTATATACATTACCGGAAAAAAAAGAACAAAGTCATACACAAGCTTCTGTTCCTGTTTCTAATTTCACACCGGAAACACTTGATAAAATTTCAAAAAAAATAAGTCTCCAATTCAAAGACAATAATGAAAGTAATGGCTTTGAAAGCGCTTCTCCCGTTTGCTATGCAAATAGCAGTGAAGTAAATGAAGAATTTAAAACGAAGGTTTATCCACAGGAATTCACGCCCATAGATTTGCTCGATTATATCTACGGCAATCTTTATTCTCCTTCCTATCTGAAAGAAAATAAGGACCTTTTAAAATCAGGCTTCCTCAAGATTCCATTACCAAAAAATCAAATTGAATTTTGGAAATTAGCAGAAATAGGAAAACAACTCCGTCAGCTTCATTTATTGGAAGGTGAAAGTTTCAAACAGGTAGAAACACTATTCCCTATAGGTGGAGATAATATTGTCAAGGAAGTAAGATTTGAGGAAAACTATGAGATACAAAAAGGGGATGTTATCATACACATTGATCCGCTTTTCCCTATGGGAAGAATTTATATTAATGAGACACAATATTTCGAATGTGTACCACAACACTCGTGGGAGTTTCTACTAGGCGAGTATCCACCTGCCAAATCCTGGCTCACAAAGAAAATGGGTCAATCTCTCACATCTGAGGAAATTTACCATTTTCAAAAAATCATTCATGCCTTAACTGAAACAGGAAGAATCATCAAAGAAATGGAAGAAATAAAATTTTAGGTAATAGCCCGGAAGTTGCATTTTGACTCATATTGAAACAGACAGAATTGGCCTATGTGAAACGCTTTTTATTTCACAAAATTTGTTGCATTTATCTTTTACATCCTTCTTCTTTCGTTCATTGAATAATAATTTCCGAAATTGCACCAAATATTTTTTTGAATGGTAAATATTAATTTTCGCTCTTCCCGATCATCCACACCGGTTGTAATGAACCTGATTATCATCAATGCAATTGTGTTCGTAGCCCAATTGGTGTTTGATAAATCTAATTTTCAAGGCAACTGGCTTACAAGCAGGCTGGCACTCTACTCCATTGATACGGGACTTTTTTCACCATACCAACTTGTTACGCACATGTTTGCGCACGCAAGTTTTTTCCATATTTTATTTAATATGTACGCACTGTGGCTTTTTGGTGCAGCCATGGAAAAATTATGGGGGACCAAAAAATTCCTTATTTTTTATTTTGCGTGTGGGCTTGCAGCCGGACTCGCACAAATGTTTTTAGTACCTGTGGGAGCGGCTATTGGCGCATCCGGAGCTGTGATGGGAATGCTGGGTGCGTATGCCTTTACCTATCCGAACGTTCAGTTTTTTATTATTCCCTTTCCATTCCCGATTAAAGCAAAATATCTTGCTATAGGCTATGCAGCCATTGATCTTTTTGGCGGAGTTGCCAGTACAGGAGATGGTATCGCGCATTTTGCCCACCTTGGCGGACTTGTAATGGGAATCATATTAGCACTTTTTTGGAAGAGGCAAAATCAAAATTTTCGTTATTAATCATTAGTAGAGAATTTCACTATATAAAATAGAAATTCCGAAGTATTGTACGGGTTTTTAGTAGAATAGAAAGTAAGGAGTGAACCTACATTCACCTTTTATCTTTTACTCCCATTACTCACAGTAATTTGGTAATTTTGACGTAAGAATTTAATTGAGAACAATGGGAGAATCAGAAAGATCTTTGGGTAAGAATATAAAACGCATGACGATTGGAGATGACAATAATGCGATGATGGCTCTTATTGGAATCAATGCCATGATATTTATTTCATTGGGGATGATTGAAATCATCTACTACATGAGCTCTTCCACAAATGTCGCCTTTCATTATCAGATCATGCGATACTTCATTTTGCCTGCAAAATTGCAGTCATTAGTATTGGTTCCATGGACAGTTCTTTCTTATATGTTCGTTCATTCCGGCGTAATTTATATGATGGTTACGATGCTTTGGCTTTGGGCATTCGGGTCTATTTTTCAAAGTGTGGCTGAGAACAGTAAGACCATCCCTCTTTACATATATGGAGGTCTTGGCGGCGCAGTTGTATTCGTAGCAATCAATTATATCTCTCCTTCATTACGGGATGGAATCGCCTATACAAATATGTTTGGTGCCAATGCTTCTATTATGGCTCTTGCAGTTGGGGCTACCACTTTGGCTCCCAATTACAGATTATTTCGGGCATTAAACGGTGGCATTCCTCTTTGGATACTGACCATTATTTATGTCATCATTAATGTGGCAGGAAGTGGAGGTACTACGGCACATCATCTAGCCCATTTGGGTGGAGGACTTATCGGTTATCTGTTTATTATAAGCTATAAGAAAGGGTATGATTGGAGTTTATGGATGAATGATCTGTACGTTTGGTTTATCAATCTTTTCAATCCGGAAAAAAACGGAAAACCGGAATTGAACGTAAAGGAAAAGATGTTTTACAATACCGGTAGCCGGAAGCCATTTGACAAAAAACCGGTAATCACCGAGCAACGCATTGACCAAATACTGGATAAAATAAATCAAACCGGATTTGATCACTTAACGGAAGAAGAAAAAGCGATTTTAAAAAAAGCAAAAGAAACCGATTATTAAATTTCCAAGCCAATAATATACTTTTATTTTTCATATAAAGTACTGCTGTAAATGCCAAGACCTTTCATTCGCAGGTTTACTAAAAAGACGTTCATTTTTTCAAATGCTCTTGTGGGCATTCTGTTTTTAGCAGGCAGTAATGTGAAATATTTTGACATAGAAAAATGGTGGTTCCTGAGTTTATTTACGTTGTTACTTCCCTATTTACTTGCTGTCTTATTAGGCTTTATCCTGTTTTGGTTGATCATTTCCAGGCCCTTCTGGTCATTCATTTCTATTGCAGTGATCTTCTTCTCTCTACATGCTATTCAAAACATCATCCCATTTAATCTGCCGGAAACTTTTAGTGATACGAAAGACCCGCAAGATATACGGATCATGAGCTGGAATGTGGAGCTTTTCAATATCCTGAATTATAAAAAAGATCCCGAAAAAAGGCAGAAGATGTTTGACCTGATTAATAAATATGATCCAGATATCGCCTGCTTCCAGGAGGTAGTAGCCGGTGAAGATCAGGAAGCAATTAATTATTTACCGGATATTATCAATGCATTAAATTTTAAGGACTATTTATACTCCTACCAGGTCAGAGATAATTTTGACCGGCACCATCATTTTGGTATCCTGGTTCTTTCGAAATACCCAATCCTTCGTAAACAAACCATGGTGAATAATCCAAATGATTACAACTCCGTTTTTCAATTTATTGATGTATTAATTAACAACGATACATTCAGAGTTTTTAATGTTCATCTTCAGTCTTTAAAATTTACAGAGGAAAATCTGAACTATTTAGAGAAAGGAGTTTTGAAAGGTGAAAAAAAGATTCAGGAATCAAAAAGCATTATTTCAAAAATCAAAGATGGGTTAATCCGCAGATCTTCCCAGGCTTCCTTTGTAAAAGATGAAATGAATCACAGTCCTTATCCGGTCATTTTTTGTGGTGATTTTAATGATGTTCCGGTTTCTTATGCATATGAAACGATAGGCAAAGGATTACAAAATGCCTTCGTTCAAAAAGGATTTGGCATTGGGGATACATATGGGAGTTTAACTCCCACTTTACGAATCGATAATATTTTCTTAGATAAAACTTTTAAGGTAGAAAAGTTTACAAGAATACGCAAACCATTAAGTGATCACTATCCGATCTTTGCAGATGTGAAAATAAAATAAGTTTAAAATCAGATATTCGCTGATAAAACATCTGTTCCTTATTTGCTATTCATTATAAATTGGTTCCAATAATTACTTCATTCAAAAATAATACTCATGCCATTTCATTATGCTTTTAAAGTAAAAGATATACCAGGCACCAAAAAATTTTATGTAGATGTATTAGGGTGTGAAGAAGGAAGGTCTACGGAATCCTGGATCGATTTTAATTTTTTCGGACATCAATTATCTGCTCATATCAGCAACGACATCCCCGCCTTGGATTATTGCGGCAAAGTAGATGGAGTGAGCGTGCCTATTCCTCATTTTGGTTGCCTGCTCAGCATTGATGAGTTTGTCGAAATACAAAGAAAATTGGAGGCAGAAAATGTAGCATTTTTAATAAAACCTCAAAAAAGATATGCGGGCGAGGTTGGAGAACAATGGACGATGTTTGTTTTTGACTACAGTGGCAACCCGATTGAATTTAAAGCATTTACCAGGGAGGAAGAGGTTTTTCATAAGTAGAAGAAAAAATTGTATTTTATTAGGAAATAGAAACTCCACATTTAAAATATCTTTAAATCAGAAAGAGATTGTAAAAGGTAGAATATCTTTGAAGCTTTCTGAATCATGCATGTAAAAATTAATTATGTCTTTAACTATTTATAATTCACTCACAAGGCAAAAGGAAGGTTTTACACCTATTAATCCACCTCACGTGGGTATGTATGTGTGCGGCCCTACAGTAAGTGGTGAAAGTCATCTGGGCCATGCAAGGCCTTACATTACATTTGACGTGGTGTACAGATACCTCATGCATCTTGGATATAAAGTGCGTTATGTACGCAACATAACGGATGCCGGTCATTTTGAAGAAGAGGGAAGAGAAGCTGTAGATAAAATCGCAGATAAAGCGATATTGGAAAAGATGGAACCAATGGAACTTGTTCAGAAATACACCAATCTTTTTCATTGGGCTTTCCGGAAATTCAACACCCTTGAACCAAGTATCGAACCAACAGCTACCGGACACATCGTGGAACAAATAGGAATGATCGAAAAATTACTCAAAGAAGAATACGCTTACGAAGTGAACGGATCTGTCTATTTTGATGTAGAGAAATACGCCAAAAATCATGATTATGGTAAACTCAGTGGCAGGATAATGGACGATTTACTGGAAACCACGCGCGAATTGGAAGGACAGGAAGAAAAAAGAAATAAAGCAGATTTTGCATTGTGGAAAAAAGCGCCACCCAAACATAT
>JBDSBN010000398.1:0-10913 GCA_039921585.1 Ginsengibacter sp.
CCCGGAGTAGGACTCATTTCGCCACCTCCCCATCACGATATTTATTCGATTGAGGACTTGTCGCAGTTGATTTTTGACCTGAAAAACGCAAACAGAAAAGCACGAATTAATGTAAAATTAGTTTCAAAAGCAGGCGTAGGAACGATTGCAGCAGGAGTGGCAAAAGCAAAAGCAGATGTCATCCTGATTTCAGGATTTGATGGAGGGACGGGCGCTTCACCAATGAGCTCCATTAAACACGCTGGATTACCATGGGAATTGGGACTGGCAGAAACGCATCAGACTCTGGTCAAAAACAAATTGCGCAGCCGGGTAGTTGTTCAAACAGATGGACAATTAAAAACGGGAAGAGACATCGCTATTGCTACATTATTAGGAGCCGAAGAATGGGGCGTTGCCACTGCGGCACTTATCGCAGAAGGGTGCATCATGATGCGGAAATGCCATCTAAACACTTGTCCTGTAGGTGTAGCCACTCAAGATCCCGAATTGAGAAAACGATTTACAGGGGAAGCAGATCATTTGGTGAACCTTTTTAAATTCCTAACCCAGGAATTAAGAGAGATCATGGCTGAGCTTGGGTTTAGAACGATCAATGAAATGGTTGGTCAATCAGATTTTTTACAAAAAAGAGAAGATGTCCACCATTGGAAATCGAATATGCTGGATTTATCACCCATATTATATAAAGAACCCGCAGCCGATCATGTAGGCATATTTCAATCAATAGAACAGGATCACGAAATGACCAACATTCTGGACTGGAAGCTTCTGAAAGCAGCTCAACCTGCCCTGGAACGGATGGAGAAAATCAACGCCTCTTTTGATATTATTAATACAGATAGAACGACAGGTACTCTTTTATCAAATGAAATTTCCAAAAAATATAAAGGAGAAGGTCTGCCTGATGATACCATTCATTTTACATTTACCGGTACAGCAGGACAAAGTTTTGCAGCCTTTAATACCAGAGGAGTCACATTGGAGCTGGAAGGCGATGCCAATGATTATTTTGGCAAAGGCCTCTGCGGTGCAAAACTGATTATTTATCCATCAAAGGAATCACAATTTATTGCAGAAGAAAACATCATTATCGGGAACGTTGCCTTTTATGGTGCCACCTCCGGAGATGCTTTTATTCGGGGAAAAGCCGGAGAACGATTCTGTGTACGAAACTCAGGCGCCAATGTAGTTGTAGAAGGCATCGGGGACCATGGTTGTGAATATATGACAGGAGGTAGAGTGATTATTCTTGGTGAAACAGGAAGAAATTTTGCCGCAGGCATGAGTGGCGGAATCGCTTACGTATATGATGTGCGCCATGGATTTGATGCCATGTGCAATAAAGAAATGATCGAGTTAGATCCTTTAAATGAAGACGATGAAACATTCCTTTATGAGATGATTTCAAAACAATTTAAATATACCGGTAGTACCGTTGCAGGATTTATTCTCAATGACTTTAAAAACCAGATGGGAAATTTTATAAAAGTATTTCCTACCGATTACAAGAAAGTACTTCAAATGAATGCTGTTAAGGAAAAAATAGCATTAAAATAACCACCGATTATAGAAATAGATATGAGCAAAATAACCGGGTTTTTAGAATTCACCAGAGAGCTTCCAGCCAAAAGGTCTGTGTTGGAAAGAATCAATGATTATAAAGAATTTGTTGAAAGGTATTCAGATCAAAAACTCAATGAACAATCTTCCAGATGCATGGATTGTGGCACTCCATTTTGCCATGAAGGTTGCCCCTTAGGAAACCTTATTCCGGAATTTAATGATGCCGTGTTTCGGAAAGATTATAGAGAAGCCTATGACATACTTTCCACCACAAATAATTTTCCGGAATTTACCGGAAGAATATGTCCGGCACCCTGCGAATCCGCTTGTGTTTTAGGAATTAATCAACCTGCGATTACAATTGAGGAAATAGAAAAGCATATCATTGAAATAGCATTTGAAAGCGGATATGTGCAACCTCAAACCCCAATTATAAGAACCGGAAAAAAAATTGCCGTTATTGGCTCCGGACCAGCAGGAATGGCCGCAGCCTGCCAGCTAAATTCAGCAGGTCATTCAGTCACTATTTTTGAAAGAGACGATGCTCCCGGAGGATTATTGAGATATGGTATTCCGGATTTCAAATTGGAAAAATGGGTGGTAGATAGAAGATTTGAGCTAATGAAAAAAGAAGGGGTGGAAATAAAGTGCAACGCGAATGTTGGAGTCAATATTAGCATCAATGATTTATTAAGAGAATATCAGGCAATTGTTTTAGCCGGAGGCTCTACGATTCCAAGGGATTTAGATATTCCCGGCAGAAATTTAAAAGGAATTCATTTTGCCATGGATTTTCTCAAACAACAAAATCAAAGAGTCGCAGAAATGGTGGTCCAGGAAGAACCTATTTTAGCTGCAGGTAAAAATGTAATCGTTATTGGTGGAGGCGACACGGGCAGTGATTGTGTAGGAACGTCAAATCGTCAGAAAGCGATAACAATTACCCAATTTGAATTAATGCCTAAACCTCCCGGAGATCGTACTCCCTTCATGCCATGGCCAACTTTTCCTATGATCTTAAAAACAACAAGCTCCCACGAAGAAGGGGCACAGAGAAAATGGGCAATTGCTACAAAAGAATTTTTAGGGGATGAGGATGGACATTTAACCGGTTTGAAAATAGTCAATCTGGAATGGAAGTTTACGGAGGATAACAAACCGGCATCATTTGTAGAAATTCCCGGCAGCGAAACGATTATTCCCTGTGAACAGGTCTTTCTAGCCATGGGATTTGTTCATCCTCAACACGAAGGTTTATTAAACGAGTTAGACGTTGAATTAGATTCCAGAGGAAATGTAATTGCTACAGAAAAAGAATTCCGTACGAATATCTCAAAAATTTTCACAGCGGGAGATATGCGTCGGGGCCAATCATTAGTTGTGTGGGCTATTTCCGAAGGAAGAGAATGCGCCCGGAAGGTAGATGAATATTTAATGGGTTCGTCAATGCTGGAAACAAAAGACCAGAATATATTGCAGTTTTTAGGTTAGATCCATCACTCTTCCTCCAACACAAAAAAGGGTTTTGATTTAAAAATCAAAACCCTTTTACAAGTATATATTTAGAGAATTGCCTGAGTAAATGACTGTAATTATTTACCACATTTCACTTTCAATTCACTCTGCATTTACAAACAAGCATCAGATGCAACGCAGCTTATTAAACATTAAATCTGAAATGCATTACATCGCCATCTTTTACCAGATATTCTTTTCCTTCGATTCTTAGTTTACCATTTTCACGGCAGGCAGCCTCTGATTTATATTGAATAAAATCTTCAAAAGCGATCACCTCCGCTTTAATAAATCCTTTTTCAAAATCAGTATGAATCACACTTGCAGCTGCCGGAGCTTTCCATCCTTTTTCAATTGTCCACGCTCTTACTTCCTGCACCCCTGCTGTGAAATAGGTAGAAAGGTTCAACAGTTTATAGGCAGAATTGATTAAACGATCCAATGCAGGCTCTTCCATCTTATATTCTTCCATAAACATTTCCTTATCCTCTTCATTTTCAAATTCGGCTATTTGAGCTTCGATGGCATTCGTCATCACAATTACCTGCGCACCTTCTGCCTCAGCTACCTTCGTTAATTCTTCAGAGTATTTATTACCCGTATGCATGGAAGCTTCATCTACATTCGCCACATACAATACCGGCTTGTCGGTCAGAAAAAAGCTATCGGCGATGATTGCTTTTTCTTCTTTGGATAAATCGAGTGAAAGAATATTTTTTCCCTGCTCCAAATGCTTCATACATTTTGATAAGACCTCGTACTCCTCTTTTACCTTCGCATCTCCCGTTCTTAACATCTTTTCGGCTCTGGAAAGTCTTTTTTCGATCCCTTCCATATCCTTTAATTGCAATTCTGTTTCAATGATTTCTTTATCACTGATCGGATTGATAGCTCCTTCTTCTCTTAAAATATTGTCATCTTCAAAACAACGAATTACGTGTATAATCGCATCTACTTCCCGGATATTTGCCAAAAATTTATTTCCTAATCCTTCTCCTTTACTGGCACCTTTTACAAGTCCGGCGATATCTACAATCTCTATCTGAGTAGGAACGGTTCTGTCTGGTTTTACTAATTCGGCTAATTGATCAAGCCTTTTATCCGGCACATTTACCAGGCCCACATTAGGTTCAATGGTACAAAAGCGATAATTACTTGCCTGAGCTTTCGCACTATTGCTGACCGCATTAAACAACGTTGATTTTCCCACATTGGGAAGTCCTACTATTCCTGCTCTTAAAGCCATACTGATACTTAATTTTTACTGATTGCGCAGTTTATTTTATAAATATTTCAACTTTTCATTTGTTGAAAGGGCGCAAATATAGCACGAATTTGACTGGATAAAAGAGAAATATGGGTTAAAATGTATTTGTTTTTAAATTTTAAATACTAAGATGATTACCTCCTTGAATGTTCATCTATATTGTGGTATTTGCTATAAAAAAAAAATGGCTGAATTATGTCAGCCATTGGAGTATTATTTCTAAAAACGAACTAATCATCTGATTTTGTAACAATCACTTTTTCACTTGTTGAAGTTGTGGAACTTCCACCTCTGAGTAATGCAATCAGTATAATTAATAGTACTGCGCCACCGACTACCCACATCCAGGGCTGAATCATCACCTCTGTTTTGGAAGTAGTTGTAACGGTTTTTGTGGAGGTTTCTCCGCCATCCTGGGCAAAAGCAACCACCTGAACCATTGCGAATAATAGAAACAAATACCATTGTTTCAACTTAGTGCCTTGAAGTAAACGTTCCATATTAATTAAATTTAGTTATTTCGACTAATTCAATTTATATGCCACTAAATCAGAAATAAAAATGCCCCGCAAATCTGCGGGGCATTCTATGGTCAAATTTGTGTTTTGTATTATTGGCCCATTCCTTCCATTCCACTTTGCATTCCTTCCTGCTCCGCCCGCATATTTTTACGTTTAAAGAGGGAAGTATCAAACTTTCCAAAGCGCCAATTCAGACTTAATCTTAAAACTTGTTGGTCTCTTATTCTTTCATTATCCTGTATTGAATATATCGTTTTTGAAAAATCAGCCCGGGAATGAGTTCTGTATACTTTTGTTTTAAAAACATCATTTATCCCTAATGAAACAGAAGCCGATTTATCCTTTAAAAAGTCTTTTTTAATGGCCAGATCGATTCCGTAAACAGGTTCCGTATATCCATTAGCTGTAGATAATTCCCTCCGCCATACATTCTTCCACCACCGCCACCGCCACGTCCGGGAGGCAATATTGTTTTACTTGTATAATCTCCTGTAAGCTGAATACTGATAGATTTAGGTAAAGTAAACGTGCTGTTCAATTTACCAAACCAGCTCACCTGCTGATTATTTAAATTACTTTCTAAATTCCCACCATCAATCGTGGAATTATAGACGTTTACATTTGTAGTTAAATTCCACCAACGGGCAATTTTATTTGTAGAAGTTACTTCTAAACCATACGCCATTGAATTACTTGCATTCTCGTAAGAAGAGATAAATATGGAATCATTTTTTGAAGGCACCGGATTCTTATCTCTGTATTGATACCTTGTGATCAGATCAGATGTATTTCTGAAATAAGCAGTGGTGAGAATGTTATTTCCTTTTTTCAAATTTAACTGGTAGGATAACTCGATCAGATTTGTAAACTCCGGTTTTAATCCAGGATTTCCGCGACTGATATTTAAGGAATCACTATAATCGAAATAAGGAATCAACTGGAAAAAGTTGGGTCTGTTTATCTTTCTGGAATAATTTAATTGTATATCCTGATTGTCATTAATTTTTTGAGTTAAAAACAAACTGGGGAAAAAACTAAAGGGGAATGAGTTCTTAAATTCTTCATTTGTTCCTGCTAATGTTCCTGTATAATTGGAACTTTCAATTCTGCCACCTGCCTGGTAAGAAAAATTATTAATCTTTTGAGAGTAGGTCAGGTATCCTGCATACACCTCATCTTTATATTTATATTTACTGTTGAAAGCAGGAATAGAGACAAAATCGTTTGTGGAACGATTATAAATATAGTTCAGATTTGTACTGTTATAATTTCTTATTGCTCCGCGCAAACCCATTTCTATTTTAATATTTTCATTGATAGGATTCGAAAAGTCAGTCTGTAGGGTAAAGTATTCCGTTTTCCCTTCTGAAGTACTTTTTTGCAATCCTCCCTGACCTTTTGGTGAATCATCCTGATTAAAGTATTGAGTTCCCACGGTAAAATTATTATTGTTATTACTCAAATTGTAGTTTGCATCCGCAGATATTTCCTTACCAGGCTTAGCAAATAAATGCTTATAGCTCAATGTACCACCTCTGTTTTGAAATTTAGATTGTCCATTTGACTTACTCCATCCCGCTTCATTGGAAAAATAGTTTCCTATGGTTGTATCGCGAGATACATCTAAAAAACTATTGTTATTAAAAGTACCTCCAACAAGAACTCCGGAAAGCGAAATAGTGTTTCTGTTGTCAACCAGATAATCGATACCCGCACGTCCAAATGCAAACTGACCCTTGTTTTCAGGATTACCCGATTGAGATAATGAAGCTTTCACTCCATCCACCACATCTAACCTGGAAGTGCTTTGTGCGCTTTCATTGATTCTTCGGTTGTACATTCCGTTACCAAAGAAATTTATTTTACCTTGTTTTACATTGAAATTACCTCCAAAACCATTCGCTAATTTTGTATCCACATTGGCTCTTAAATTTCCATTATATCCTGCTTTCCTGTTTTTCTTCAATACAATATTAAGTATGCCTGAGCCACCACCTGAAGCATCAAATTTGGCAGAAGGATTTGTAATAATTTCAACGCTTTCAATCTCCTCAGCCGGAATCTGATCTAGTGTCAAGGTACTTGGTCGTCCATCCACAAAAATTTGCGGAGCGGCATTTCTCAAAGTCACATTACCGTCAATATCTACATTCACCGAAGGCACACTTTTCATCACATCCGCTGCGGTACCACCCACACTTGTTAAGCTTTTATCTACATTGAATACCTTCCGGTCTATATTCATTTGAAGCATTCCTTTAGCCCCTTCTATAACTACTCCTTCCAATTGCACCGCATCCTGGGTCATTTTAAAATTACCCAGATCTTTATCCAGCTTATTCATGATATCCTTCATGTCGCCACCCATTGTAATATCGAATGATACGGTTTCGATTAGTGGAGCATATCCAACTGCCGTGATAAGCAACTGAAATTCTCCCATAACCGGTAATTTGTCAATGCTAAAATCTCCTTTTTTGTCTGTAACAATGGCTGCTAGCACCTTCGCTTTTCTTTGTTTCGTAGCAGTGTCCATTCTCATTTGGCTTAATTGAACGGAAGCTGCTTCCAAAGATTTATTATTAGAATCTACGACTTTGCCGTAAAATCTTCCTGCATTCATCGACTGGCCGCCCATAGGTCTACCTCCGGGCATTTGGGCCATAATAGTCCCTGTTAAGAAAAGACTTGTGAAAATGAATAAAATATTTTTCATCATAAGTGTCATTTATATTATAATTTTTGCAAAACTCAACTATTTAAATGGTATCTATTTTTTAAATATAGATGAGTGGTAACTAAATCTTCTTAAACGGTGACAATTCGGTGACAATTCATTGTTCATTTTTACATCACTAAAATACACTTATGAAAAGTGTAATAATTACCTTAAAACAGATTGAATTTATCATCACCGCCATGTTTTACGCCGGCTGTAGTAAAGAAAGAAACACTTTACTATATGGTTAAGAGGGAATAAATAAAATTTAGAGATTCAAAATTTTAGGGGGTTCCATGATCAGATATTGTAACATTGATCTACGATATAATTCTATTATTTAATAAACTAAGATGGATTATCAGACTTCATATTTCTTCTAATAAAACATCTTTAAAATTTTTT
Source organism: Ginsengibacter sp. (assembly GCA_039921585.1). Classification (GTDB taxonomy): domain Bacteria; phylum Bacteroidota; class Bacteroidia; order Chitinophagales; family Chitinophagaceae; genus Ginsengibacter. Next base: position 7,994 of record JBDSBN010000398.1, read on the forward strand.
CTGAAAAAATGATTTTTTTCAATGAAAATATTCCTTAGATTTGCAGCCCTTAAACGGTGGTTGTAGCTCAGTTGGTTAGAGCATCAGATTGTGATTCTGAGGGTCGTGGGTTCGAGCCCCATCATCCACCCAAAAAATAAAAAAATTCCGGACGACCTCCGGAATTTTTTTATTTAAACCTCTTTGTTAGCTTATAAAATTTTGGAACTCGTTTATAGATCAATAATCAGAGCCTTTAAAAGTTATATTTCTATTAAACCCTTTCATTGCCTCGCACATCATCAATTATTTATTATAGATTACCAATGTGTAATTCTATTTTGGATTAATGTTTTATCCATTTTTTTTTACCGGCTTTCCCATTTATTAAATAGTTTTTACACTTTTATAAAACCTTTGTTAATTCAAATAACTACTTTTAGGATAATTTATTTTTCAGTTACTTTTACGTATGAACCCGTTAACCCGATTTATTATGAGCAAAAAATTTATTCCTGTACTCCTTATTCTTATATTGGCAGGCCTTTTTATAACATATGGAGTGAATGGAAAAGGAGAGAGGAAGGATAATAACCCTGAAGATAAATATCAAAAGATATTATTGAATGTTGGAATCGTTCTCGAGCAAGGTCATTATAGTCCTAAAAAAATTGATGATGAATTTTCCAAGGAGGTACTGGAAAGATATATTAAGTCACTGGATCCGGATAAAAACATTTTCCTGCATAGCGACATTAATTCATTTAAAAAGTTTGAAAAAGTTATTGATGATGAAATACATGGTGCGCCAATAAAATCATTTTACACCATTATTGAAACGTATAAAAAAAGATTAGACGAAACAAATGCTATCTCCACAGAAATACTTTCAAAACCAATTAATTTTAAGTTGAATGAATTTTATGAACCCGATGGAGATAAAAAGAAATTTGCCACAAATGCAGAGATAAGATATGACTACAATCGCAAAAGAATAAAATATATAGTTCTTAGAAGGTATTCTGACTTGCTCGATCAAAGAGAAAAAAACAAAAAGGATTCAACCTATAAATCAGATTCCGAATTACAGGAAGAAGCTATTACAGCAGTATCAAAACAAATTGCCCGATATTATGAAACACTAACCAACCATAATACAACGGATGACTTATTCAGCACTTTTGTAAATGCGATTACAGGCACAATGGATCCGCATACAAATTATTTTGCTCCGGTAGATAAGCGAACATTTGATGAAATGCTAAGTGGTTCATTTTACGGGATAGGTGCTCAATTGAAAGAAGAGGATGGTACTATCAAAGTGGTTAGTCTTATAACAGGAATGCCTGCCTGGAAATCAGGAGAAATGGATCCGGAAGATGAGATCATTAAAATAGCCCAGGGTAATGAACCTGCCGTTGACGTAACCGGGTATGCGCTACCCGATGCCGTTAAATTGATTCGTGGAGAAAAAGGAACGGAGGTAAGACTTACCCTTAGAAAAGCAAATGGTGTGGTAAAGGAAGTGTCCATACTTCGGGATAAAATTTCTTTGGAAGAAACGTATGCTAAAAGTGCCATTATTAATGGCGAACACAAAATCGGTTACATTTATTTGCCTGAATTTTATGCAGATTTCAATGATCCAAATGGAAGAAGATCCGGAACAGATGTAAAAATTGAGGTTCAGAAATTAATGGATGCGAATGTGGAAGGTATGGTGATCGATCTTAGAGGAAACGGTGGAGGATCACTAGCTGATGTAGTTGAAATGGTGGGATTATTTGTAAAAGCCGGACCAGTTGTTCAGGTAAAAGGCCGTGGAGAAAAAGCGATCGTACTTGACGATAGAAGTCAGAATGTTTTGTACAAAGGTCCGTTGACAGTATTGGTAGATGAATTAAGTGCATCCGCGTCAGAAATCTTTGCAGCAGCTATTCAGGATTATCACAGAGGAATCGTTTTGGGCAGCAGTTCTACTTACGGAAAAGGTACCGTACAGAGAAGTATTTCTTTAGAGCCGCAAGCAGAAAATCGCTTATTTAGCCGTCCTGCTCAAGGACTTGGGGATGTAAAACTTACTTTCAGAAAATTTTATAGAATTAACGGAGGCGCAACTCAGCTACGCGGTGTCGTTCCTGATATTATCATTCCTGACAGACTTGAGAACGCAAAATTCCGTGAAAAAGACAATCCATATTCATTAGGGTGGGACGAGATTCCGAAAGCAAAATATACCACATGGGGTGGAGGTAATGATTTTAATTCGATTATCAAACAAGCAAATCAAAATGTGTCTTCTGACGCGAACTTTAGCGGTATTAAAGAAATCGTAAACCAATTGGAAAAATTCAGAAATGAACCGATCCCATTAAATGTTGAAAAGTACCAGGCATTACAAAAGCAAATAGAAGAGTTTTCAAAACAAATGGATAATTACTACAAGCTTAAGACAGGTCTAAATATCCGCGCTAATGAATCAGATTCACTGGCAGCGGGAGGGGATACAATTAAATTAAAAGCTCTGAATCAATTTATAAAGGCCGTATCAAACGACATATATGTGGATAAGGCGGTAAAAGTAACCAAGAGAATGATTACTCAGTCCTCTATAGCCAGAATCGAAGATTAATTAAAAGAGTTTCATTAACTCTCAGAATAAAAATACCCTGCAGAAATAGTTTTGGCAATTTTTGCAGGGTGTTTCCCATTTATAAACAGGTTCTTTATACTGTGAATCCGAATTTTAAAATTGTTTTTTTACAATGTGATAAAGGGTGCAAATCATTTTTATTTTTCCCTATCTTTGCAGCCTAAAAATTTAAATCTTGGATACAAAGTTTTCTAAAGACACTTATCTTTATTGGTATGAATTAATGCTTTTGCTCCGTCGCTTCGAAGAAAAAGCCGGTCAGCTATATGGCATGCAAAAAATTCGTGG